>JBMDXA010000063.1:0-11989 GCA_048594725.1 Candidatus Kapaibacteriota bacterium | reverse complement strand
GGGGGGCCGCCCGGGGCCCCCCCCGCAACTGTATGGTACCGATCGTACCGGCTATGAATTGTGAATCGCTGCCGCGCGGGAACCGGTCGGAACGGATCAGACCGAAGCGCGTGTTGCGGCGGCCAGCTCCTCGTTCCGCGTGTCCTCACGCTTGTGCCGTCCCTCGCCGAATTCCTCTACCATCTTGGTATTGAATGCCGGCAGATCCTTCGGGGAGCGGGATGTGACCAGCCCCTTGTCCACAACCACTTCCTCGTCCACCCAGTTGGCGCCGGCGTTCATCAGATCGGTCTTGATCGATGGGTAGCTCGTCATGTTCCGGCCGTCCACCACGCCCGCTTCCACCAGGGTCCAGGGACCGTGGCAGATGGCGGCGATCGGCTTGCCCGACTGATAGAATCCCTTGACGAATTCCACCGCATCGCTGTTCATCCGGAGCAGATCGGGGTTCATCACCCCGCCCGGCAGCAGCAGCGCGTCGAAGTCATCCGGCTGTGCATCGTCCAGCTTCAGATCCACATCGAACTCCTTTCCCCAGTCGGTCATATCCCATGCCTTCACCGATCCCCCTTTCGGAGATACGATCTTCACATCCGCCCCTTCTTCGCGGAGCTTCTCCACCGGGGAGGTAAGTTCCACCTGCTCGAATCCCTTATCGACCAGGACCGCCACCTTCGTTCCGTTCAATTTGCCCATCGTGAATCCTCCTATGGTAAGATCATGTTCGTACAGCTCGATGTTGCGAGGGTTCGCCCCGAGAGTGTACCAGGCGGGATGAGACAAAGTATAGGCCATGGGGATCGTGTTATCACTATCGTTGATGATTGTTACCGCATCGTATCGTGGCACTGCCGGGCTGTACGGCGGGGACCGGTGCAATCGGGTTCCGGTCTGGGTTGCAGGGTTCTACGGGGGCTCGCGAGCCGGGCGGAGAGTGCAGAGGCTATCGCTATCGTTATCATGTCATCTCCGGGAGCTTGGACTCATCTCCCGGAGATGACGCGAGGCCGGCGCCACCCGGTCCCCAGTTCAGTGCAATGCAATCGTTCTTCTATCGCTGTCACCGGCCCGGTTGCAGGCCGGATGTTCATCAGTCCTGGATCATGAACATGCCGAACTCTCCCCGGCTGCCGATCGCCCCGTGGCGTGCCGGCTGGTGCGCGGTGTTCCGCTGCGATCCGAACCGGGAGGTTCCGGAGAGATGGGTTTCCGATGCCAGGGAGCGCCGGTTGCCGAGGTGCTGCTGCTGCTGCTGGATGTCCATACCAAACACCTGTTCTGTCTGCATAGTCTCTACTCTCTTCGTTGATGTCGTGTGCTGTTGGTTATCGGTCGTTGCTGCGCAGTCCGTCGTTCGTCAGTGTGCCGTTCGTCTGGCATCGGTCTGTCTGCCGGAGGGCTCCATCATCCTGCTGTCATCGTTCTCCTCATCATTCCGCATTCTCCTCCGGTCCGTTGGCCGGGAGCCCCTGGGGTGAGGGGGCTCCCGGACGGTTCATCATCTCATTTCATCATCGCCGGTTCTCTCGTACGATCAGCGTACGAGCACCACGCGCTCGGAGGTCACGGTGCTGCCGGTCCTGACCCGGACGGTGTAGACACCGGTTGCGAGGTCCCGCGACTCGAAGGTCACCGAGTGCTCGCCGGCTTCCAGGCGTCCTTCCATCAGCGTGCTCACCTTCTCGCCCCTGGTGTTCAGCACATCCACGGTCACATCGGCGGCTGCCTGGAGCGTGAAGCTGATGCGGGTGGAGGTGCGGAAGGGGTTCGGCGCCACGCCGGTAACCGCGGTTCCCTCCGGTGAGGCATGCTCCCCGGCGCTGCTCGGCAGGGTGAGGGTGAACCAGTGCGGGTTGTACATGGGCCGGTTGTTGCCCAGCTGGAACGAGGCATAGAGTCCCTCTTCGCCGTCGATCACCAGCAGGGCGTTGTGCTCGGGGCTGCTCACCAGGATCTGCGATCCGTCCGGCGAGAAGCTGGGACGCTGTGCGTCGGTGATCGGCGTGCCGTTGTAGCTGTAGTCGGCCATGTTCAGTTCGTACAGGCGGCCGGCCTCGTAATCGGCCACCACCACATCGTAGCTGCCGTCGGCGGCGATGGTGTTGAAGGCAACCACATCGGGATCCGTCTTGCTGTAGCTCATGTTCCCCAGGCTCACGTCGGCGCTCTGCCCTGGGATCAGGTTGTAGATATTCTCGCTCTTCAGATCGATCTCGTACATGCTCCAGAAGCTCACGCTCGTGTTGTCGCCCAGGCGCAGCTCGCGGTAGGCATCGAACCCGAGGCGGGGTATGGTCATGTTCGGCGACCAGGAGATCACATCGGCATACTTCACGGTCTCGTCCTTGACCCCCTCCTGCGTGCTCTCCGGCAGCAGCTCGATACGCCCTATCTCCTCGCCGTTGTAGATGTAGATGGCGGGATCGTCGCTGTAGGCCGAGGTGAACGCCACATAGTTCTCATCCGGCGAGACCGACGCGTTCCAGAGATCGCCATCCTGGAGGATGCGCAGGTTGGTGAAGACCGAGACCCCTGCGTCGAAGTTGTCCACGAACGCGAGGCGCCCATCGGCGTTGATGAAGTAGATATGCCGTCCGTCCAGCGGGGTGCTCAGAAGCGTGCGGTTGGTGCCCGCGGGGGTCTGGGTGACGCGGGCCGTGGCGCCGTTCTCCGTATTGAAGAAGAACGCGGTGTTTCTGCGGTCCATATCCACCAGGCCGATGCGGCCGTCATCGTCGATGAAGGTTGCCAGCGAGGCTCCCTCGCGGGCCGGCACATCGTTCGGGTCCTGTCCGGGCTGTCCGTCGGTGATGCCCACGGCAGTGAATGCGGCTGCCGCGGCGTTCATCTCGGCGCCCTCGCCGTAGAGATCCTTGGCTGCCTGGATCACCGCGCGGCGGCAGTCGATGAACTGGCTGTTGCGGGTCAGGTAGCTGGTCAGGGCGCGATAGTAGATCCGCTCGGTCTTCTCGCGGCCGATCGCATCGATGATGAGATAGCAGGCGCGATTGGTGATGCCGCTGTTGATATGCACGCCGCCGTTATCCTCATCGTTGGAGAGGTTGCGGAAATCGTTCATATGCGCGGGCTGCGGGCTGATGAGGCCGGGATTGTCCGGATTGGCGAGATCGCGGATCGCCACGCCGTTGCCCTCCAGCATCACGTCTTCGCCGAGGAGGTAATCCTCGCGGTCCATCATCACGCCGAAGACATCGGCGAACGATTCGTTGAGCGCGCCGGACTGTCCCTGGTAGATCAGGTTGGCCGTGTGCTGGATGATGCCGTGGGTCATCTCATGACCCGCCACGTCCATGGCTCCGGCCAGCGGCTTGCAGAGCGTGTTGCCATCGCCGTAGGCCATCAGCTCGCCATTCCAGAAGGCGTTGTCCATGGGCTGTCCGCCGCTGGTGACATGGATCACCGACAGGAGAGCCTTGCCGTTGCCGTCGATGGCGTTGCGGCCGAAGGTGTTGCGGTAGTAGTCGTAGGCCACCTTCATGTTGGAGTGTGCCGAGACCGCCGAGGGATCGTTCCACTGGTTGTCGTGCGAGGTCACATGATGGAGCGCTACGCCATCGGATATCTCGTTCTGGTCCGCCGAAACGGTAATCGCTCCACCGGAAAGGTTGTCTGGCATCTGCGAGGCGCCGGCGTTGAAGCTCTCAAGGTCCCAGATAGCATAGTATTCTCCATTCGTGTGCTGATACGTTCTCATCGTGCGGCTGGCGCCGTTCAGATCGGTAGCGCTGGCATTGCCGAAGGTTGCCGGCGAGGCCCCGCGAAGTCCGGCGGCGGCCGGGGCGGACTCGAACCCGGTCACCTGCACCGGCCTGGTGCCGGAGTGATCGTGGTCGTGGCCGAGGATGCTGCAATGGCGGGCGAAGCGATCGATCACCCTGCCGCTTGCCGCATCGATCAGATAGCTGTACGATTCCAGAAGGCTGGAGTGCAGGGTGACCTCGTAGGCCAGCAGGAGACTTTTTCCTCCCTGCGGATAGAGCACAAGCTCCGAGGCCGGAGCGCTCATCTTCAGAGCCCCTGCGGCTGCTGCCGGAACCGGCGCCCATGCCCCGCGAGAGCGGAGGTCGGCGATAGCCCTGGCGATGGCATCCTTGCCGGAGAGAGCCGGCGTTATGGAGACCGCGGCCGGGGTGGGCTGGTAGGCGCCGTTGATGGCGTAGACATCGCCCCGTGCGTCGGTATGGATATAGATCTCGCTCCCCCAGACCGGAATCCCCTTGTAGTTCTGGGCCATGCGGACATGCGTGGCGCCTATCTCGTCGGTGTTCACCGAGAGGGTGCGAAGCTCGGTGGCCGGATCATGAAGCCCGAGCGTGGCGCGGTAGTTCTGGGCCACGCCGGAAGCTGCTGCCGACGCCTGCATCTGGCGGGAGAGCCCTTTCAGCGATGCGGAGCTTGTGAACGACTCGGCGCGGCCGAGCTGTCCGGTCATCCAGCTTATCGTGCCGTTGGCTGCGCGGCGCACCTGAATCCGGAGTCCGGAGGAGGAGGCGTTGCCGGAGGTCTTCCCCTGCGGCGCGGAGAAATGCACCGGGGCGGTCTGGCGCTCGGCATGCCCGTTCGGCATTGCGAAGGCCGAGAGGTTGCTGCCGGGATTACGGCGGAGGAACTCCTCGACGGAGCGATAGGTTCTGATGGTCGTATCCTGCTTCAGACCGCGCATCGGGCGCGGATCGGCGGCAAGTTTCTGGCCGCTTCCCTCCTCGACCGAGAAGAGGCTCAAGAGGCCAACTGCAAATACCAGTGCGTACTTTTTCATAGGGTCGGTTCTCATCTCAATGTTGAACTGTAGTTCTATCATCTCGGGCACAGGGGTAGCAGGGCGGTTCGGGCATGATGGCCCGCGCTGCCAGGATTGTTCTGCCTTTCCTGTCGGGGAGGGGTTCTGTTATGGCGTCGTCGAGCTTCTGCGCCGGGCGAAGCTCAGCATGCTGTCGTGCAGCTCGGCGATCGGCGCGGGGGGGGCTGCTCCCGGTTCACCCCAGCGGATCGTATGAAGCGAATCACCTCCGGCAAGCTCCATGAACCGGGTCAGGTTGCCGGGATGGTCGAACATGCAGGATGTAAACCCGATACCTTCAAGCATCGAGAAGAAGCGGGTCACCGAATCGCGCTCGGTGAACAGCAGCTCGCTCTCGTTGAATTCTCCCGGGCCGATCTTCCATTTGTAGACACTGCCGTCGGCGTTGAAGAGGAACCCGGAGAAGATCCCGGAGAAGCCGCCGCCGCTGCCGATCCTGATGGAGCTTCCGGCGTGTTCGCCGGCGTGGGTCATCGTGCCGGTGGAGCAGGCCCCCAGGAGGGGGGCCATCCACATCATCATCACAACCGGCATCATCGCATAGATCATTCGCATCATCTTCATACTCGTCGTCATCGCTCGTGTCGGGTGCATCTCGGCGGCTGCGGGCATCGGGCCTGTCGTCCGGGTCATTCGTGCGTTCATCGTTTCGGTCATCTCTGCTGTCGGGCTGTTCATCGTCGCTATCCTGTTCATCATCTGCTGCCGGCCATCCGGCTTCCGTTCATCGTGCTATCATCGTTCGGCGTGCGTTCACTCGGTCAGTATTCAATCGGGTCGTTGCATCATCATCGTATGTCATCGTGCGTTCATTCGGTCGTATTCAATCGGGTCGTGCTATCATCACCGTGCGGTCATCAGGGGTCGGATTCACATCTCATCATCATTCGGTCATCATCGGCCTGTATGCCCTTGCCGTCCATCAACGTGTACAAACTTGCGCTTTTCAGGGGGGGGCCTGCATCGGCAGTGGAGGCTCTTGCGTTGCCTATTTTTCAGAATGCCCGTACGGGTGCCGCCTAGGCAATTACCTAGGCAGGCGTGTAGGCAGAAAGAAATGCTTGAAATTCCCCTGAAATCGGATGGTGCGGTGGTAGGCAGGGGTAACTCCGACCAGAGAGGTCGGAGTTGGCTGAGTGGTTCCCGGGAGCAATTATTCTTGCGGCGGCGCTTGACTTACCCGATCAGCCCCATTGCCGATCCTCTGCGGGCGGCCTCTTTGCGGGAGGATACGCCGAGTTTGCCGTAGATGGAGCGGAGATGGGCGTTGACGGTGCGGATGCTGATGTGGAGTTTTCCGGCGATCTCGGCATCGGTAAGCTCCGAGGCAAGCAGCCGGAGCACATCGAGTTCGCGCGGGGTGATATCGGCCGGGAGCCCGGCGGGGGAGACAGGGGCGGGAGAAGGGAGGGGTTCTGCCGGACCGGCCGCCGGGGCATCCAGAATGGCCGGATCGATAGCGCGTGCGCTGGAAGCCGCCGCATCCAGATCGAGCGTGCGGCCCCGCGCCCAGGCGGCCTGGAAGTCCGGCGGGGAGAGCCAGCGGCGGATCTGCTCCAGTCCCGCATCGTAGCGGATCTTCGCCTCGGCGGCGAACTTCGCTCCGGTAGCCTCGCGGATCATGCTGGCGGCTGCCATCAGCTCCGCCGCACGGGCGGCCTCGCCGGCCGGGGCCATCATCGTGGCGGCCCCTTCCAGCGCCGAGACGGCTCCCAGCCGGTCGCCGATCGCCATGAACATCTCCAGCGCCTCCATGAAATAGCGATATGCCGCGCGCGGGGCATCGCTGGCCTGCTCCACGTAGCCGAGGTTCAGCAGGGCGAAGACCGTACCGTTTCTATCGCCCAGGTTGTGGTGTATCTCCAGCGCCTCCTCATGGAGATGGCGTGCCTCGCCCACGCTACCGAGTTCGGTAAGGATGGCGCCGAGATGATTCAGGGCGTTGCCGAGCGCGCGGCGGTCCCCCAGATCCCGCGAAAGCCTCACCCCCTCTTCGAACAGTTCCCGCGCCCGTGCGGCCTCGCCGAGCGTCTGTTCCACCACGCCGATGTTGATGAGCAGGAAGAGCTCTCTGCGTTTATCTCCCATCTGCCGGGCAAGCGAGAGGCTCTCCAGATAGAGTTCCTTCGCGCGGTCGTAGTCTCCCATCACATGGACGGCATTCCCCAGGTTGTTGAGGGCACCGGCGGTTCCGGGGCGGTCGTTCATCTCCCGCCGTATCTCCAGGCTCCGTTCATAGAATGCGCGCGCCTCCTCCACATTCCCTCGTGCCAGGCTGATGTTGCCGAGGTTGTTGTTGAGGCTCGCGATGCCGTAGCGGTTGCCGTTGCGCACGCAGAGCTCCAGTCCCTGCCGGTAGCGCTCTTCGGCCAGATCGAGGTGCCCGAGATCGCCGAGGATGTTGCCGAGCTGTGTCAGGAGCGCGTGATGATTGCTCTGCGGCGTGCTGGGGGCGGCCTGGAGGGCCTCCTCGATCCATCGCCATCCTTCGGTGAGATGGCTGCGGATGCGCCAGAACATGCTGAGCGACATGGTCATCTCCATGGCGGCGGCCGGGTCGCCGTGATCGAACTGCCAGCGAAGCGCGGAGCGGAGGTTGTCGTGATCCCGCTCCAGACGCCGCAGCCACTCGCTCTGTTCCGGTCCCGCCAGATGCCGTGCCCCTTCGGTAGCCAGCGCTGCAAAGAACGCCGCATGACGTGCGCGGATCGCCTCCTCCTCGCCGCTGGCGGAGAGTTCGGCCCGGGCAAACTCCCGTATCGTTTCCAGGAGCATCAGGCGTGCGTCGCCATCGGCATCTTGTTCCCGCCGCAGCATGCTTTTTTCCACCAGCGATCCCAGTGTCTCCAGCATCTCGTCGCTGCTCTTCTCCTCCAGCCGGCAGACCTCTTCGGCCGCCTCCAGCGCGCACCCGCCGGTGAATGCCGCCAGCCTGCGGAAGACCGTGCGCTCGCTCTCCTCCAGAAGATCGTAGCTCCACGCTATCGCATTGCGCAGGGTCTGCTGGCGTGCCGGCAGATCGCGCGCGCCTGCGGTGAGCAGTTCCAGCGCGTTGCCAAGACGGGAGAGGATCTTCGCGGGGGAAAGAAGCCGCACGCGCGCTGCGGCAAGCTCGATGGCGAGCGGCAGTCCGTCCAGCCTGATGCAGATCTCGGCGATGGTGGCCTGATTCTCCTCGTTCAGCTCGAAGTTCGGATCGACCGCCGATGCGGCCTGCACGAACAGCGACATCGAATCGGCGATGGCCTCGTCCTGCTGCGATCCGGGCTGCGAACCGGGCAGCCCGAGCGGCGCTAGAGGCAGCTCCCGCTCGCCGCGCACGCGCAGCGGCGCACGGCTGCTGACGATCACGCGCACCTGCGGAGCCGCCGAGAGCAGCTCCACCACCAGCGGAGCAGCGGCGATCACCTGCTCGAAGTTATCGAGCACGAGCAAGCGGTGGCGATCGCGCAGGGCATTCTTGAGCCGTTCGATGAGGGATGATGAAGAGTCTTCGCGCAGTCCGAGCGCGGCGGCGATGGAGGCGACGACGAGAGTGGGATCGTTGACCGGTGCGAGGGAGACGAAGGCGACGCCGTCGCTGAAGGAGTCGGCCATTGCATGCGCGATTTCCAGGGAGAGCCTGGTTTTACCGACGCCGCCGGGTCCGGTGAGGGTGAGGAGTCTGGAGCGTGGATCGGCGAGGATCTGTTGGGCGAAGGCCAGCTCGCGCTCTCTGCCGATGAGCGCCGTGGGGGGCACCGGAAGATTGAGACGGTTTTCGCTCGCTCCCTTCTCCTGGCGCTGTGGCCGGGGTTGTAACTGTATGTTGGATTCCTGCATGATCGCTTCTGCACGAGGATATGCCGGCGGGCCACAGCCGGATGGGGGGTGCGGCGTATACCGAGAGTTCTAATCTAATGAAGCGGCGGAGATGTACGAGGCGAATTTCCTCTGATGAGCGCCGGCGGTTGCGGAGCACGGCATGGGAGTTCGCGGCGATGCGAATCCGCGACGAGGGACGGAATCCTCCCTCGTCGCGTGATGCAGGCCCGGCCGTTCAGCTCCTATCGCTCTGCCGGACGATACCCAGGTTCGCCGCCGTGCGGGCGGCATCTTTGCGGGAGGAGACGCCGAGTTTGCCGTAGATGGAGCGGAGATGCGCATTGACGGTGCGGATGCTGATATGGAGCTGCCCGGCGATTTCGGCATCGGTGAGATCGGCCGCCACCAGCTGGAGCACCCCCAGTTCCCGGGAGGTGAGCGTTACCGCTATCCCGCTGTTCTGCGCCGACGGAGCAGGAGAGGCCGGATGGGTGACCGCCGGAGCGGGAGACGCTGCCGGCTCTGTTCGGTCCTCGGCCGGTACGAGCGTTATCCAGGCAGGGTCGATGTTCAAGGCGAGTTCAAGCGTCTGTTCCAGGCTCATCCCCTCTCCCCGTTCCCATGCCTGATTGAACGCCGCTTCATCCAGCGACGAGCGGAGTGCATCCAGCAGGGCATTGTGGCGCGGTTTCACATCGGCGCCCATCACCGCGCCGGTGGCTTTCCGCAGCCTGTGTGCGGCCCCCATCAGGGTTGCCGCGGCAGGGGCATGGCGCGGGCGCGCCAGCAGTCTCGCCACCTCCTCCAGTCCGGCCGGCATGCCGATGCGGTCTCGCAGTTCCGCCATGGAGGCGAGTGCGGTTTTCAGCAGCTCGTAGCCTTCCAGCGGGTCTCCCATGCTGGCGGCGATGGTGCCCAGGTACACCCGTGCAAGCGTCATCCCGGTGCGATCCCCCATCTCCTGGAAGAGCGCCAGGGCTTCGGTGTGCAGCGTGCGCGCATGCGGGAGATCCTCCAGATCATAATAGATCTTCCCTATATGGTTCACGATGATGGCCTCGGCACGGCGGTCGGAGAGCTCGCGCGCCAGCACCAGGGCCTCCTCGTACAAGCTTCCGGAACGTTCGATATCGCCGAGAGAGTGGTAGAGGATGCCGAGATTGCTCAGGGAGAACAGTTCGCTCTGTTTGTTCCCCATCGCGCGCGCGGTTTCCAGCGCCTCCTCATAGAGTTCGCGCGCGCGGTCGTACTCCCCGCAGAGATGAAGGATGTTGCCGAGATTGGTCAGCACCACGGTGATCCCCTCGTCATCGCTCAGGCTCCGTTTGATCTCGAGGCTCTGCTCATAGATCTCCCTGGCGCGTGTGACATCTCCCATCGCCACGGCGATGTTGCCCAGGTTGTTGGTGATCACGACAACCTGCGGCATCTTCCCCATGCTCCGATAGATCTCCCGGCCCCGCTCGTAGCTCGACTGCGCCTGGAGCAGTTCTCCCAGCGCGAGGAGAATATTGCCGTGATGATTCAGCGTGCGCGCAAGCGTATCCTGGGATGCGTCATCGCCGGCAGCATCTATCGTGCGCTTCAGCCAGTCCCGCCCTTCGCTCAGATAGGTGCGCATCAGCCAGAACCGGCCCATCGCGGCGGCGAGCGTCAAGGCCGGGGCGGTTCTGCCGGTATCGAGCAGCCAGCGGAGCGCCGCGCGGAAATTGTCATGATTCTCCTCGTAGATCCGGAGCCAGTCCTTCTGCTCCCGCCCCATCAATCCTATCATTCCTTTTTCGGCCAGCGCGATAAAGTAGTTTGCGTGGCGGAGGCGGATCTCCTCCTCTTCGCCGCTGGCGGCGAGCATCTGTACGGCAAACTCCCGTATGGTCTCCAGCATCCCCACGCGCCATTCCCCCTGATGGTCCAGCTGGCGAACCAGCATGCTCTTCTCCACCAGCGACCCGATCACCTCCAGCATCTCCACCTCTGCCTCCCCCTCGCCATGGCAGACCCGCTCGGCCGCCTCCAGCGTGCAGCCTCCGGTGAACGCCGCCAGCCTGCGGAAGACCCTTCGCTCGCTGGGTTCGAGAAGATCATGGCTCCATGCGATTGCATCGCGCAGGGTCTGCTGTCGTGCCGGCAGATCGCGCGCGCCGCCGGTCAGAAAGCTGAGCCTGTGTTCCAGGCGTGCCAGGAGCTTTGCCGGCGGCAGCAGTCGCACGCGCGCGGCGGCAAGCTCGATGGCGAGCGGCAGTCCGTCCAGCCTGATGCAGATCTCGGCGATCGTGGCCTGATTCTCCTGGCTCAGCCGGAAGCCGGGATCGACCGCCGATGCGGCCTGCACGAACAGCGAGACCGAATCGGCGATAGCGCCGTCCTGCTGGGAACCGGGCAGTCCGAGCGGCGCCAGGGGGAGCTCCCGCTCGCCGCGCACGCGCAGCGGCGCACGGCTGCTGACGATCACCCGCACCTGCGGAGCGGCCGACAGCAGTTCCACCACCAGCGGTGCCGCAGCAATCACCTGCTCGAAGTTATCCAGCACGAGCAAGCGGTGGCGATCGCGCAGGGCATTCTTGAGCCGTTCGATGAGGGAGGAGGAAGAGTCTTCGCGCAGTCCGAGCGCGGCGGCGATGGAGGCGACGACGAGGGTTGGATCGTTGACCGGTGCGAGGGAGACGAAGGCGACGCCATCATCGAAGGAGTCGGCCAGGTGGTGCGCGATTTCCAGGGAGAGCCTGGTTTTGCCGACGCCGCCGGGTCCGGTGAGAGTGAGGAGTCTGGATCTGGGGTCAGAGAGGATCTGCTGGGCGAGAGCAAGCTCGCGCTCTCTGCCGATGAGCGCCGTGGGGGGCACCGGAAGATTGAGACGGGGGGCTTCGAGTATGCTCCCGGCATGCCGTGGCCGGGACTGCACCTGTACGTTCGATTCCTGCATGATGTATGCTCTGCAAGGATGTGCCAGAATGCCATGACCGGATCGGGGAATCTTCTCTTGCAGGGAAGAGGGAGGGGGCTGCGGATTCCGGTCATGCCACCGCGGGCGCGGTACATGGGGGGCGGCTGCCTGCGGCAGCCGTGAGACACTAATCTAACGAAGCTCCGGGTGATCTGGTGCCGGCAATCCGCTCCTTCAGACCAGTCGCATCTGCGATGCCCTCTCAGCCGCCTCCCTGCGTCCGGTGACGCCGAGTTTTCCGTAGATGGAGCGGAGGTGTGCGTTCACGGTGCGGGTGCTGATGAAGAGCTTCTCTCCCGCTTCCGCATCGGTGAGACCCTGTGCCACAAGCCGGAGCACATCCAGCTCGCGCGCCGTCAGATCGGTTGGCTCGGGGGGGAGGGGAGCAGGTGCGGAGGATGCAGCCTGGGGTTGCGCTG
>JBMDXA010000062.1:0-15326 GCA_048594725.1 Candidatus Kapaibacteriota bacterium | reverse complement strand
GCTTCACGGTGAGCGCGGCGTACTCGAACTAAGAGAATTCGGAATGATGTCTCGATGAAGTCTGATGTGATGGGTGGTTGATTGGTTATGCTCCAAGGTGGTATGGGAGTCTGGTTCCGAACCAGGCTCCCATGCTTTTTTGCGTACCTACGGATCAATTCTCTGAGAGGTGTTGTGGCGGAGTTTAACTCCCCCGAGATCCCCGAAGGCTACCACGGGGTGAGCCAAACTCCGCCGGAACAGGCGGGTGCTTCGTGCCGTTGCGTGGAATCTTTTTGCATGTCATCCCTGTAGTGTCCAGGTGCCTTTATACGACGAAACGCCCCGTCGGCTGAGCCGCGAGGCGTTTCGTTATCCGGTACGGAAAGTGTTCGCCGTTGGAGAACCTGAGGAGGATTGATTGTGTAGCGAACCCCTCCCGCACTGATATCTTTTATCCGTCAGTGATTGCTATCAGCTTTTTCTATCGATCGCGATCCGGGCTCGACCAGAAGTGGGGATCGCGCGTGCTGCCGCGATTCCAGCCTATGCCTTCGCGGCGGCTGGTATTGCTGTACTCATTTCCCCAGCGATCGTAATCGTGCGACACGGCGCTGTTCGATCCGTCGCGCCAGCTGAAGCCCGCATCGCGGCCACGGTACTGCTCAAAATCGCCAGCGCGCATACGCGACTCGCGCGATTCCCGTTCCCGCCGCTCGCGGCTCTCGCGGACGTCATTGGCATCCAGGCGCACCGGCCCGCTGATCCTCGGGCGGTCATCCCAGTCATCATCCTCGCTGCGATAGCGCGGGCGGCCGGAATATTCCTGCCGGCTCTGCTCCTGATGGCGGGATGGCTCGCGATCCCAGCGGCGCTCGGAACTCTGGTTATCATAGAGGAAGCGATGCGATGAATCGTCGCGTCCCCCACGCTCATACCCGCTACTCTCATGGCGCCGCGTATCATCGTAGCGCATGCGCTGCGACGGATCGTCATGGCGCTGCTGCCCGTAGCTCTCGCGGCGATGAGAGTCATCGCGACGATGTTCATCATGATCGTGGCGGCCATATTCCTCGCGATAGCGCTGTCCGCCCATGCGGCCTTCGGAGGCCGGGCGTTCGTAGTCCATGCGCCCGCTCATCGAACCGCCGCTGATATCGGGACGGCGCATCTCCTGGCGCTCGCGGCGCCGTGGATCGTCATGCCGGAGATCCTCACGGGATCGCATCGAATCCCGTCGCTCATAATCGTTTCCGGAGCGATCATGCTCCTCAGGCCATCGTCTCATAACCATTCCCTCCACATTCCTGTATCACAAATACTGTTAGGGCACTCATCGGAGCCTCCCGGACGGGAGCACCGCCTATCCGGCACGGCGCGCTCCGAATCTCTGTGCCGACAGAGTAAACAAGGACAAGAAGCGTACCATCCCCTGCCGTTTGCGATGCCAGGCCGAACCGCAAGGACGGACCGGCATTTGCCGTAGAGTATGGCATGAAGCAATCAACCTGGATGATTTACGGAGCCTACGGTTATACCGGAACGCTTCTGGCGGAAGAGGCCGTTCGCCGAGGACACCGGCCTGTCCTCTCCGGGCGTGATGCCGAGCGCCTGGCCCCTCTTGCGCACCGGCTCGGCCTGGAATCCCTTGCCGTGCGTCTGGAAGACAAGCCGGCGCTTGCAGCGGCGGTGGAACGGATGGAGGTGGTGCTCAATGCGGCCGGCCCCTTCACCCGCACAAGCGAGCCGATGGTGAACGCCTGTCTGAAGGGGAGGACCAATTACGTGGATATCACCGGTGAGCTGCCGGTGCTGCAACGGACGCTGCAACGCGATGCCGAGGCACGGGAGCGGGGCGTGCTGCTCCTCTCCGGAGGAGGGTTCGATGTGGTGCCGAGCGATTGCCTTGCCGCCTATGTGGCAGCCAGGGTGCCGGAGGCGGTTGAGCTGGAGATTGGTGTGGATGCCCTGACGAGCCCTTCCAAGGGGACGCTCCTCTCCACGCTGGAGCTGGCGCCGGAGGGAGGGAAAGTGCGCCGCAATGGGCGGCTGGTGGAATATCCGCTTGGAAAGGGAGCCCGGCGCCAGCGATTTGCCGAGGGATATCGCCATGTGCTCCCCCTTCCGATAGGCGATCTGGAGACCGCCTATCATACCACCGGGATCGGGGATATCACCGCCTACATGGCGGTACCGGCTGCGGTCTCCGGGTTGATGACGATGGGAGGATCGATGCTGGCAGGGATGCTCCGCTCCTCGATGGTGCGGGGGGCGGCCGGCTGGCTTATAAAGACGATGGCGAAGGGGCCCGATGCGGCCGCACGCGAGACCGGGCGCTCCGATATCTGGGCGGCGGCGCGGGATGCCCACGGGAAGGGATCGGAGGCATGGCTGGCGACGCTGGAGGCCTACCGGTTCACCGCCGTGGCGGGGATACGGATCGTGGAGCATGTGCTGGCAGCAGAACCGAAGCTGGCCGGGGCGCTCACGCCGGCACAGGCGCTGGGAGCGGATTTCCCGCTGGAGATAGAAGGCACCAGGCGGTACGACAGCCTCCCGGCGCAGCGGTAGCCTGGTAACCGGAGATCACCGAAACAACGCATCATCGCAATCACCCCTTCCCTTCATCCCATCTGATAATGCAGGCGCCCCGTACCTTCTTCAGGACGGGGCGCCGGTGCAGTTCAATCGAACATCACGATAGACCGATAGGAGGAGGAATTACTTCTTCTTGCCGCTCTGGTCATCGCTCTTCGATTCGGAACCGGTGCTGGCAGTGCTGGCCGAGGTGCTGCCGGTGGAGCTGCTGCCAGTGGAGCCAGCGCCGGAGGAGAGGCTCTGGCTGCCGCTCTGGCTACCATTGCTCTGCCCGCTGGTGCTATCGCTGCCACTGCTCTGGCTGCCGGTGCTGCCGGTGCTGCCGGAGTTGTGGCTTCCCATCTGGCTGCCGCTGTTCTGCGAGCCCTGCTGGCTGACGCGCAGCTGGTTCTGCACTTCCTTCACGCCGGAGAGCGACTCGATGATATCCTCCACCGAACGCTTCGACTGGCGATCCTCGACGCTGCCGGTAAGGGTAACCTCGCCATTGGAGACCTTGATCTCGATCTCGCTGGCATCCACCTCCGGATGCTGGGTCAGGCGCTCGCAGATATCCTCGCGGATACGATCGTCGGAACGCTGATAGCCCTTCGGGCCACGGCCCGCCTTGGACTGTCCCTGGCTACCGCCCCAGGTCTGGGTACCACTCTGCTGGCTGCCGCCGTAGGAGCTGCCTCCCATCTGGCCGCCGCCGTAGGAGCTGCCACCACCGTAACCGCTCTGCGAACCGCCCTGGCCGCCCCAGTTGTTGCCACCGAAGCCGCTCTGCGAGCCACCCTGCTGGCTGCCGCCGCCATAGCCACCCTGGCTACCGCCGGTGGCACCGGGATAGCTGCCGCCGCCATAACCGCTCTGCGAACCACCGCCATAGCCGCCCATGGAGGAACCGCCCTGCTGGCCGCCCCAGTTGCTCTGCGAGCCACCCTGGCTGCCATAACCGCTCATCGAAGAACCGCTCTGGCTGCCGCCGCCGTAGCCGCTCTGCGAACCACCACCATAGCCGCTCTGGCTGCCGCCGCCGTAGCTGCCCATCGACGAGCCACCCTGCTGGCCGCCCCAGTTGCCCTGCGAGCCGCCCTGGCTGCCATAGCCACCCTGGCTACCGTAGCCGCTCTGCGAGCCGCCCTGGCCGCCGCCGTAGTTGCTGCTGCCGTAACCACCCTGACCGCCGCTCATGGAACCGCCGTAATTCCCCTCATAGCCACTCTGGCCGCCGCTGTAGCCGCCCATGGAAGAGCCACCCTGCTGGCCGCCCCAGTTGCCCTGCGAACCGCTCTGGCTGCCATAGCCGCTCTGCGAACCACCGCCAAAGCCGCTCTGGCTGCCGCCGCCGTAACCGCCCATGGAGGAACCGCCCTGCTGGCCGCCCCAATTACCCTGCGAGCCGCTCTGGCTGCCGTAACCGCTCTGCGAGCCGCCCTGGCCGCCACCGTAGTTGCTGCTGCCATAGCCGCTCTGCGAGCCACCACCATAGGAGCTGTCGCCGCCCTGGCTACCGTAGGAGCTGCCACCGTAGCCGCCCTGGCTGCCGTAGGAGCTATCGCCGCCATAACCACCCTGGCTACCGCCGCCGTAGCTTCCACGATCAGATCCGCCCTGGCTGCCATAGGAGCTGCCGCCACCGTATCCCCCCTGGCTACCGCTGCGGTCGTAACCGCTGGAATACTCGTTGCCGGTTCCATACGAACCGCGCGAGCCCGACTCGCTGCCACGGCCATACTCGCCGCCACGGCCGGTACCGCTCATATCGCTACGGTAGCTGTCGGAGCCACTCCCATAGCTGTCCTGGCTGGAGCCACGCGAGTTGGAGCGGCTTCCGCTCTCTCCGTAGCTGCTGCGGCCGGACTCGCGGTCAGAGTCATAGCCCCCATACTTGGATCCGCGCTCACGATCGTATTCACGATTTGCCATTGCTCTTACTCCTGCGATAAATAAGTTCTACATTGATTCAACGGGCCTGCCGGAGCGGTGTTTGAGACACCTGTCCGAATAACCTCTTCACCAGGCCCGCCGATAATTTTCTTTCCTCACACACCATCATCCACGTCCCGCCCCTGCGCCATCGCCGGCATTACTAGTGGCGGCCGAACTCGCTGTGGCCGTCACCGCGGCGATAGTTATCGCCATGACGCGCCTGCTCGGAGCGGCCGTAATCCTCGCGCCAGGTCTCGTTCTCCGTCTGGCGGTCCCGCGCCCCACGGTAGCTCTCGCGATCGGTCATGCTGCCGGAACGGCTGCGATCATCATGATTCAGCCGGTAGTTCTCGCGATCGCTGCGGTCACGGTCCGAAGGGGTGCCGTAGCTCTCCTCGCGGCTGTGCCCTCCGGAACGTCCGCTCTGCTGGCCGTAGTTTTCCCGGTAGCCCTCGCCACGGTACTCGCCGCGTCCCTGGCGGTTATCGTAGTCGCGGCCGGAACGTCCCATCGAGCCCTGGTTCGATCCGTAGCCGGACGAGCCGTAGTTCGAGGAGCCTCCGCGATCGGAACGGTCATCATTGGAACGGCTCCAATCGGCGCCGCCGCGATCATAGCCGCCACGATCGGAGTAGCCGCGCTCCAGACCGCCGAAATGGGAGCCGCCACGCTCGGAACCGCCGTAGCTGTCGCCGGCGATATTGGAGCCACCGTAGCTGGAACGGCCGGCATCACGTCTGGAGCCGCCGTAGTCGCCGCCACGGTTGTAATCTTCATGTTCGCGGTCACCATAGCCTCCACGCGAGCGCCCGCCGTAGCTGTCGCCGCTGTAGTTGGCGTTGTTGGTGCCGTAGCCGCGCCCGTACTGCGAGACGCCGCTATACTGGCTATCGGAAGCGGTATATCCGGTATCGCTTCTATACTCGGAGCCGCGCCGGCTGGAGCCGTACTGCGAATCGCTTCCCTGCCCGCTATTGTTCCGGTTACCGGAACCGCTGCCGGATTCCCGCTCGCTACGATCATATCCGCCATAGGAATGTTCACGATTGCCGCCGGAGCGGGAACGATCATTATCGTAGGAACTGTTGTTTCCACGATTATTATTCCATTCCTCGCGCTCGCCACCTCCCTGATTCCAACCGGAACGGTTGTCATCATCAAATCGGTTTCGCATGATGCTTCCCTCTAGGAATTAATTATTAGTAATACAGCGAGAACCGGCGCGCATTCACGTGGTCAGGCATATGAGTTGCGGAGCGGGGTTCGCTACTCTGCTCGCCGGAGACCAGGATAAGTACAACAAGCGTACCATCGGTTCACAGGAATTTTTCTCTCCGCTCTCCTCCCCTTCCGCCTCCGTGCAAGCAATCGAATTGCGTATTTTTCAAAATATTTTCCCGATACTATTTCGCGCATAGTATCCATCAGCAATCCCTGTTTTATGCCCATCGCAGGCCCATACCGATGGCGATAATCGGCGCCATTAAATATTTAAAAAATACACCCGTGTGAGCACACGCGATTTCATTTTCAGTCTACGATATCACCACACTCATCAATACAGCGAATCGCCCTCCATTGCATTTCTTCATGTGCGATTACACCGGCTGGGTATTTCCGGTACAAGCGGCAGGGAGAGAGATACCAGGAAGATCTGCGGAAGAGCGTCGGAACGGAAATACTTACGCCGGTATATGCCGGATGAGATCGTAACGGAGATGATGAAAAGCAAAAAAAGATCGCGGCGATGATATCAAACGGCCATAAACGAATCATGCCGGAGCGTGCGGCACCTCTGCTTCCTTGTAAAGAAGGAGGGGAACCGATCACCCCGGCATGACCCATATTCTCACCAGTGCTCCGCTGCCACCAAGCAGCGGACCGGCGCGGAACTACTTCCGGCGGCGCTTCCCCCCGGCCTTCGTCTCTCTGGGAATGCCATTGCCTCCCCCCTTGCCCGCCGGCTTCTTGGTGCTCTTCCCGCCGGAGGGACGTTTTCCCTTGCCGGAGGGAGCGCTCCCCCCGCCAGCGGGGCGTCCGCGCTTACCTCCGCCACCGCCACCCCCTTTCCTTCTGGCCGGCGCCCTGTAGGTATCGCCATCATCCCCGCCGGAGGGGCTCTCATCGGCTCCCTCATCGCCGCCGTCGGAGTGGCTGCGGCGCTCGATCTTCTCATCCGGATCGCCCCCCTCGGCCAGATACTCGTCCTCCTCGATCAGCTCCATGTCGATCTTGGTCTCCACATCATCCACGCGGATGACGCGCACATGGATGGTATCGCCGATACGGTAGACCTTTTTGGAATGCCGCCCGCGCAGCGCCTTGGCCCGCTCGTCGAAGACGTAATAATCGTCGCGGATGCTCCGCAGGTGCACCAGTCCCTCGATACCGAAGCGGTTCAGCTCCGCGAAGATGCCGAAACGCATCACCCCGGAGATGGTGGCCTCGAAGACATCTCCCACATGATCCTTCAGGAACTCTACGCCGGCGATCTTGATGGAATCGCGCTCGGCCTCCACCGCGGCCCGTTCCCGCTCGGAGCAGTGATCGGCCACCGCGCCCAGGTTCTTGGAGAAATCGGCACGCCGGGCGGGGCTCATGCCGCGCCCGTACTCATGGAGCATCCGGTGCACGATCAGATCCGGATAACGCCGGATGGGAGAGGTGAAATGGCTGTAGTAGGTGAAGGCCAGCCCGAAGTGGCCGACGTTGAAATCGGAATAGACAGCCTTTGCCATGGAGCGAAGGGTCATCTCGGTGACCTGATCCTCGAAATCGGTGCCCTTGGCCGAATCCACCAGCCGCTGGATATCCTTGGGCTGCACATTGTCCACGGCGATGCTGAGGCCGAAGGTCTTGACGAACCCGGCCAGCTCCAGCAGCTTCTCCTTGGGGGGCACATCGTGGATACGATAGATGAAGGGGTTGAGCGACCCTCCCCGCGACCCGGTGCGCGCCTTGCCGATATGCTCGGCCACCACGCGGTTTGCCAGGAGCATGCAATCCTCGATCAGCTTGGTGGATTCGGTGGCGCGCTTCTGCACCACCTCCACCGGGCGGTTGTTCTCGTCCAGACGGAAACGGGTTTCCGGCTTGTCGAAATCGATGCTCCCCTTCTTGCGCCGGTTGGCGCGGAGCACATGGGCGATTTTATTGATCGCCAGCAGTTCCCGCGCGTAATCGCCCTGGCCGGTCTGGAGCACCTCCAGCGCATCCTCGTAGGTGAAGCGGCGCTTGGAGTTGATGATGCTCTTGGTGATCTCGTAGCTCTTCACCGCACCGCGCGGCGACAGGCGCACGAACACCGAATAGGCCAGCCGGTCCTCGTGCGGACGGAGCGAGCAGAGATCGTTGGAGAGGCGCTCCGGAAGCATCGGGATAACGCCGGTGACCAGATACACCGATGTGCCCCGGCGGTACGCCTCCTGATCGATGGCGCTTCCCTCTTTGACATAATGCCCCACATCGGCGATATGGATGCCGAGGGTAACCTCCCCGTTCTCATGCTCCTGGATGGAGATGGCATCATCGAAATCGCGGGCATCCACAGGATCGATGGTGAAGATGGTCATATCGCGCAGGTCGCGGCGATCGCGCAGATCCTCCTCGCCATATTCGGAGGGGATGGCATCCACTTCATCCATCACATCGCGCGGGAAGATATGGGGGAGACGATGGGCCGCAGCGATAGAGGCGATCTCGGCGTTCATATCGCCGGCGCGCCCCAGAATCTGGGATACCGCTCCCTCCGGCTCCTGGTACGGATCATTCCAATCGTACATGGTGAGCACCACCTTGTCGCCGGCCTTGGCGCCGCGCAGATCCTTGCGGCGGATGGTGATGGTGCGATGCATGCGGCGATCATCCGGATCGAGATAGAACTGGCGTCCCTGCTGCACGGTCCCCACCACGGTGGGATTGGCGCGGGAGATCACCCTGGTCACCTCGCCATGCGGCCGTTCGCCGGGGCGCGGGGCCACGATCATCTTGGCGCGCACGATATCGCCATGGAACGCGGTCCAGAGATTATAATGCTCTATCTCGAAGATATTTTCCGGGTCATCAGACGGGATCACCACCCATTCGCCACGGCGGTTCTCCAGGCGTCCCTCCACCACCACGTTCGGGGCCTTGCGCCCGTAACGGCGGCGGGAGGTTTTGAAGATCACGCCCTGCTCCTCCAGTTCATCCAGCGCCTCGCGCACCAGATCGTAGGACTCATCGGTGGCCTTGATGCCGAGGGTCTTGGAGATTTCGTTGCTTTTCAGCACCTCGGGGGCCGCCTCATCGAGCGCGGCGACGATGGCATCGCGGATGGATTCCAGTGTGAAGGTTGACTGCTGCTGCCTGTTTTTCATGAGGGTCGTTGAATGATACCGGAGATGCCGGCGGGGTGATTGTACAGACCCGTTTCCGGCCCGATTCCTGAACTCTGAACAAAACAACAAATGCGCCAGCCTGAAGCAGAGGGGGGAGAGGAGTGATGGAAAGGGCGAAGAAGATAGAGGGAAAGCCAGAGACCTAGAGCGATGCGGATTCCCCTCTCATATCGGCTACCAGCTCCAGGATACGGCGAGTAGCGGTGAAGCCATCAGCAAAGCGCTCGGTCCCGTCGCGGCGCATCCGGGGCGCATGCTCCGCCAGATAGGAATCGAGAGCGGCGCGATCGCGCAAGCGGTAGTGCACCACCAGACGGCGCTCCCCCGGCGTGCTCCCGCTATCACGGAACCAGCTGGCATCAAGGAAGCCATCCAGACGAAGGATCTCCCGGATATGGCCTTCCAGCCACCCCTCGTATTGGGCCGCGATGGGCTCCTGAACCGTGATGTTTACTTCGTAGATGACCATGCCGAAAGGAAGAATAATAGCGATAGGAGATGCGGAGTTCATGTGCCATGAACGTTGGGACGCCGGAGGAACGGGCCGCTCCTCCGGAGCTTCCGAAGAGAATGAGAAATGGATTCCCTACTACAGACGGGCGCCCCCTCCGGGGGCCACAGCCACAACAACGCAACTCACTTGAACTCCGCTCTAAGAACCAAGCACTAAGACCTAAATCCTAAGAACCAGGCACTACCAACCCAGCCACCAACCTCAGTACAGTATCACCGCGTTCCCGTCTCCCCCTCTGGCTTTATCCAGGGCCTGGCGGGCGCCGTCCAGCAGGGCGTCGCGGGTGCCGAGATCGGAAAGCTCGGCGATGCCCACCGAGATGGTGACGGCGGACTTCCGCTGCCCCAGCGCCAGGATGCGGCTGGCGACATCCTTGCGGAGTTTCTCGGCCCAGAGATAGGCGTCCTGATCGCTTCGCTTCACCAGCACCGCGCCGAAGACCATCGGGCCGTAGCGGCCAACGGTATCGTACGGGCGGAGCGCCCCCTGAATCACCGCGGCCACGCTGGCGGCGATGATCTCCTCCAGCTCCGGCGATTTCTCCGCGCGAAGCGACGAGGGCATATCGATGGCGATCAGCGCGAAGGAGAGCTTCTCCCGGAAATCGCGCGCGCGGGAGATCTCGCGATCGAGCGCGGCGAGCAGAAAATCGGTGTTGTACAGGCCGGTCACCTCATCGAGCATCACCTGCGCTTCGATGGCGCGATTGGTATTGAACACCTCGATAGCCATGGCTGCGTAATGCGAGAGGTCGCGCATCAGATCGATATCGCGCGGGATATAGGCGGCCGGCGCCGAATGCTCGATAGCCACCGTGCCGTAGCATTTGGTGGTAGCCACCAGCGGCAGCGAGAGGAAGGTTCCCCCCGGCACGAACGGCTCTCCGGCGGCGAAACGGGCCTCCGTGCCGATCTGTTCCAGCAGCACCTCCTCGGCAAAGCGTGTGGAGCGTCCCACCAGGCTTCCCCGCATCTCCGGCTGCAGCTGCTTCAGTTCGGCACGCACCTCCTCATCGCCGGAGCAGGCGGCCACGCGCCATTCCCGCTGATCCTCATCGAACAGCACCACGGCCACGTAGAGGGTATCGAACAGCTCCGAAAGCTGGCGGGCGAGCATATCGGCGGTCTTGGCCGGCGTGGGAGCACCGCCGCTGAAATCGCGGCTCATCTTCTCGAACGCCTCCAGAGTTCTGGCGATCAGATGGAGATCGTACTTCTCGGTGTAGCTGCGGATAAGGCCGGAGATCAGGCGGGTATACTCCGCGAGCGTTGCCACCGATACTTCATCGAAGCCGCTTTCATCGGTGGAGTCGGCAGCGAGCACCCCCACCACCTCGCGGCGGAAGAAGACCGGCACACCGACGAACGACCGGGTATCGGCCGGGCCGGTATAATAGGCGATCAGCTCACGCTCGGCCGGGGCGCTGATATCGGTGATAACCTCCGGCACGCCGCTGCGGGCGATCTGGCTTACCACATCCACACCGAGCGGCAGGCGGGCGCCCACGCGGATCTCGTGGCTGCCGGTGGTAACCCTGGCCTCCGGGATAAGATGCCCCTTCTCCAGATTGACCCAGAAGAAGACGATGGAACGGGCCTGGATGCTCCGGGCTATCGCGTTCAGCACCTGCCCCACCAGACGAACGAATTCGCTCCGGGGCTCACTCCCGCGGCCATCCTCCTCGCCATCGGAGATGAGATCCTCCAGAATAAGCTGCGCCTGCTTCCGGTTGGCGGCGGTATCGGCGCGGAACTCGTCGAACGGCACCGGGATGACATCGGGCCTTCTCTCCTGCGCGGCCGGGGCAATCGTGGCGACCGGCGGCGGCGCCACCGCCACCTCGGATTCCGCAACGGCGACCGGTTCGGGGACGCTGCGGCGCGGCTCCCCCCTCTCCGGGCGCGCCGGCGCACTATTCTTTTCGGCGGTGGCCGCCCCCGCGCGCGTTCCCTGGGAGGCGCTGGAGGAACGGGGCTCGCTGGGGCGGTCCTGCTTCACGATTCTGAACGACTCCCCGCCGGAGGGGATCATCACCCCGTCGGAATCATCATCGTCGTAGGAGGAGTCATCGTAGGAATCGTGCAGCGGTGGCAGCCCCGGCATGGCCGGCGCCGACGCCGTAGCCGGCACCGAAGCGGAGACAGGCGGGGCAGGCTGCGCCGCAACGGCAACGCCATCTCCGGCCGCAACCGGCGCCACGACGCGGGAGGGGACGGGGCTATCGCCGATCGGCTTGGCCTTGAGCGTCTCCTGAAGTTCCGCTATCGGATCGGGCCCCGGATCGGGATCGGCATCGGCCTGGCCGAACGTCTGCTGGAAATCATCGAACAGGATACGCTTGGTGCTGGTCGAATCTGTTGTGACGCGGGTTTTGAACGCCGGCGGGGGGAGTGTGGTACGGCGGGTTCGCAACTGGATCTGATCGTTGATGCGCTGGCGGATGGTCACATACAGCGCCACCAGTCCGAGCACGGCGATCGATCCCCCGATCAATTTGATGATCGGGTCCTCCAGAAACAGTACGATGGCGACGCCAAGCAGAGTGATGACGAAAGCCACAGCATCCTGCGGCTTGATCGCTTCGCGGTATTGCGTCGAGTTAAGTGCCATGGATTTGGACCTTTAGTTCCATCGGTCGGTAATTCATATCTGAGAGAGGCGCCTGGGCGCCCCCCTTCCCCTGCCGGTACTGATGCGCATATCGCCCGGTGGCCCCGGAGACCGCCGGGAGTTCCGTTACTCGGATGCGGGCTTGTAGCCGAGCAGCTCCACCATCGTGGTGGTGGATTTCGCCTGCGCGAGCGTCGTGGACTTGCCGGCGTTCGGGCCGGTCTTGGCCGATCCGGTCAGCTTCAGCCGCACGCTGATCTTGGTGGTCTTGCGTACCGGGAACCCGTTGTTCAGGTTCAGCAGCACATCGCCGCTTCCGGTGGCCGAGGCCTCGTCCACCGCCGCCTTGCCGGAGGCATCCTCCAGAGTCCTCTGCGGGAACGTGGTGGCAAGGGTAACGCTGACGCGGCCGAGCGCCTGGTCATCAACCTTCTTGATCTCCACCACCTTGTAGGTGACCGTGGCACGGGAGGGGATCGAAGCGATCGGCAGGACCAGAGGCACCGAATCGCGGCGGGTCCACTCGCTTCCCACGCGGATGATGCTATCGGTGGTGCTCTGAAGGAAAAGCTGCTGAACGATGGCCTGGAAGACATTCAGGCGGATGCCGTGGCGGATGCGCTCGATAGCCTGCGGCGGAACGCTGTCGCGCAGCTTGCCGAGCATGCCGTTGACGATCGGCTCCAGGTTGGAGATCTCCCGCACCTCTCCCTGGCTGGAGAGCGTCAGGTTCACCCGCTGGCCGATCAGCATCTTGGCCTGCAACGCCTCGGAGATGGTGGTATCCACCTTGCCGCGCGTATCGTAGCGGATGGTGCGCGGCACCGTGTCGATCACGCCGGCCGGGAACGACTTCACCGCCCGGATGCTGTCGTAGCGCATCTCCACGGTGAACGAGCCATCGTTATTGACCCCCGTGATGCGCTGCGTGAAGTTGTAGACGGCCTCCTCGGTGGCCTTCACCCCCTCGAACTCCGTGGTTCCCGCCTGGGTAACGCGGTAGCTATAGACTTCGCCGACCTTGGGATTGACCCGCAGCGAGTAGGTGGCGGCCGAATCCACCGATTCGGCCTCTTCGAAGTTGGATGCCACCTCGTTGACCACGGCCGAGCCGCTATCCCCCTCCTTCTTCTCCCCTCCCGGCTCCCCCGGCTTGCCGCCGGGCTTGGAATCCCCGTTGCAGCCGGCCAGCAGCATCGCCGCGGCCGCGAACGTGAGGATGGCGGGGGTGAGGCGCGCGAACGGCGCGGCGAGGAATGTTCTGGAAATCATCGGTCGATTGGACAAAGCGAAATGGAGAAGATGACCGTCACGAGAAGGGACGTTCATGAGGAATGATCGCACAAAGTGCAAATCTACTCATAGTTCCCCCAACAATAGCGAAAACAATACAGAAAGTAGCTCTTCGGTGACCCTGCACCCCATAGCAACAATGATGCCCGTTCATTCCCCGGCGGGGAATACTGAACGGGCATCATGAATCATCCGGGCCATTGCAATCCCCCGCGCCATGGCGGCGGGAGGGGATCATCGGGGCTAGTTGGGGACGTACG
The DNA here is from genome assembly GCA_048594725.1 of Candidatus Kapaibacteriota bacterium. Taxonomy (GTDB): domain Bacteria; phylum Bacteroidota; class Ignavibacteria; order OLB7; family OLB7; genus JAFDZV01. The sequence continues at coordinate 1,779 of JBMDXA010000062.1, read as the reverse complement.
GGGAGATAGCCATCTGCTCGATGTAGGTTTCATGCCTGATCCGGCTGGTGACGGTGGCTCCGTTGCGATCGCTCACCACCGAACCGGTCACATTGATCCAGCCGCTGCGCACCACCCCATCCTCCTCCAGCGTCAGCTCCCCGCTCACGGAGCCCTGGGCCGATTTCACCTTCAACGGATCGCTGTACGCTCCGATCGTCATCTGGCTCATCACCGGCTTGTCCACCTTCCCCTGAAGCCGGAGCACGGGCTCGCCCGATGGGGATTTCCCCAGCGTGGCGTTGCCGGTCCCGTGGAACGACAGGCGGTCCATCGCCACCCAGAAGGGGACGGCAACCGGCTTGTCCACGCCGACCTTCCGGCCGAGCGGCACCATGCGCCAGGGGAAGAGGATGGAGGCAAGATATTCCCTGGTGATGGATTCGGCCACCCGCACCCTGGTGAACTCATCGACGCCGGGATGCTGCGTCTGCGCTCTGACCGCCTCCAGATCCTCGCTCTTCAGCTCCAGAACTTCGCCGTACGGCGAGATCCGGGCCGAGACCATCCGGTTGACCAGCGACGACGGGGCCAGCACCTCGATGTGCCGGGCGTTCTTCCAATCCTGCTCCACGAACCGCTGCGTATTGAAGCTCACCCGTTCGCTGGCGCCACGGAAATCGAGCTGCATGGAGTCGATATTCGCGCTCAGCGTGATGCTCCCTCCGGGCTCTATCATCTGGTGCTCGGTGATATAGTAGCTCACCACCCGTTCGCTGGAATCGGCAACCTCGCCATCGATCTGATGAACCGCCGTCACCCGCTCGGTATACTTGTAGGCGAACAGGTAGGCCGAGCGCAGCGGCGGGCCGAAACTGAACTCGCTCTGCTGGGCATACGAGATTCCGGTTGCAGCGATCGCCATAACGGCCGCAGCGATACAACGTCGTAGCAGGAAAGTATTCATCGTATGGTCTTGGGGCTTAGATCTTAGTTGCTTAGTTAGTAGTTCGTAGTCCGCCGCCTTCGGCGGCTGTAGAAGTAGCAGGAAGAAGTTCCGTGGTCGGATGGTCAGTCGCCGTTGCAGCGGCACTACTACGGTATGCCGGTAGATTCAGCAGCAACGAACGCGGACTGCTGGCAGCGGGCGAAGCCCGCGAACCGACCACGGACATCTTCCCCAATCGAAAATCCAAAATCGGAAATCGAAAATCCTCTTACCCGACCAGTTCGCGCTCGGCGAAGAAGAAGCCGATCTCCTTCAGGCCGTTCTCCACAGAGTCGGAGCCGTGCACGGCATTCTCCCCCTTGCTGGAGGCGTAGAGCTTGCGGACGGTGCCGTCCTCGGCCTCGGCCGGATCGGTGGCGCCGATAAGCTTGCGGTAGTCGGCCACGGCGTTCTCCTTCTGGAGGGCGATGGCAACCACCGGGCCGCTCGACATGAACTCGACAAGGCCGCCGAAGAAGGGGCGCTCGCGATGCACTTCATAGAAGCGCTCGCCGTCCTGCGCCGAAAGCTGGAGCATCTTGACGCCGAGCAGGGAGAATCCGGCACCGGTGAGCATGGCAATGATCTCGCCGACGACGTTCTTGCGGACGGCGTCCGGCTTGATGATGCAGAGTGTACGTTCCACGATTGATAAGATTTTAGGTCGGTTGTCAGTAGAATACGGCCGTTCGCCGCACCGCATGGTAGGGCCGGGTTCCCGGGAGGCCGCCGCTGGCGGCTGCGGGGCGTAGAAAGGAGGGAACGGATTCCCTCTTCCCCCCCCCCCAGGGCCCCCCCCAACCAGCGAGAGG
>JBMDXA010000061.1:0-41900 GCA_048594725.1 Candidatus Kapaibacteriota bacterium | reverse complement strand
ATAGTTTGTAATTTCAGCGTGAATGGGCGCCCGTCGATGGTTGCGTCCCTATCGTACCGGTATCTCACTATTCAAGACAGAGCAGGAACCTGATGGACCAGAAGATACGAGTGCTCATCGCCAAGGCAGGGCTCGACGGACATGATCGCGGCGCCAAGGTGATCGCCGCCGCGCTCCGCGATGCCGGCATGGAGGTTATCTACACGGGATTGCGCCAGACCCCCGAGATGATCGTGGAGGCCGCCCTGCAGGAGGATGTGGATGTCGTCGGCATCAGCATGCTCTCGGGTGCTCATATGACGATCTTCCCGAAAGTCTATAACCTGATGAAGCAGAAGGGGCTGGATGATGTGCTGCTGACCGGCGGCGGAATCATGTCCGATGCCGATATCAAGGAACTGAAGGGGCTCGGCGTGGGCGATCTGTTCACTCCCGGCGCCCCTACCACGGCCATCGTGGAGTACATCAAGTCCTATGTAGCCGCCAATCCCCGGAGCTGATCGCTCCGGGCGGACCGGCACGTGCGGATACAACCGGCGGCACCGTGCGGCAAGATCCCCCATCGATGATAACATTCCGCCGGTAGGAGACGTTCCACAGGCATGTTCATTTGCAGGTACATCCGTCTTTGAATCACGAACCATCGCAGGAAGAACTCGGCATCATCGGCCGTACCCCGCAGATCCAGCAGGTGGTTGCACTGGTACGGCAGGTGGCCGCTACCGATATCTCCGTGCTGCTGATCGGCGAAAGCGGTGTGGGCAAGGAGGTGTTTGCCAGTGCCATTCATAAACTGAGCCCCCGTGCGCGCCAGCGGATGATCGCCATCAACTGCGGTGCGATCCCGGAAACCCTTCTGGAATCCGAACTGTTCGGCCATGAACGAGGGGCGTTCACCGGGGCCGTGGAGAACCGCAAGGGGCTCTTCGAGTCGGCCGATGGGGGGACCATCTTCCTGGATGAGATCGGCGAGATGTCGCTCGCCACCCAGGTGAAGCTCCTCCGCGTGCTGGAGACCCTGGAGTTTACACGTGTAGGCAGCAGCGAGCCCCGTCATGCCGACGTGCGGGTGATAGCCGCCACCAACCGCCAGCTTGAACGGGAGGTGCAGCGCGGGGCGTTCCGGCAGGATCTGTACTACCGGCTCCGCTCGGCGCAGATCGTGATCCCGCCGTTGCGCGAGCGCCGCGACGATATCCCGCTGCTGTTCGCTCACTTCGCCTTCCAGATGGCCGCGCGGCTCTCCATGCCGTTCGGCGGCATCACCCCCGGCGCCATGGAGCTGCTGCTGGAATATCCCTGGCCGGGCAATATCCGCGAGCTGAAGAATTTCGTGGAGCTGATCGTCACCCTGGAACGTGGCGAGAAGATCACCGAGGAGACCATCTACCGGCATCTCGACCTGCGGGATCGCCCCACGGTGGTGGAGAATCCGAACGCGATCATCCATCTTCCCGGACGCACCCCGGAACAGGCCGAGCGCGAGCTGATCTACCGCGCGCTGGTGGATCTGCGCAACGAGGTTACCGATATGCGCCGCATCATCATCACCGCCGCCGCGGTGAACGAGGCGGCCCCCCCGGCCCTCCCGTCGGCACCCCCCACCGTGGACGAGGTGCTGGCGGATCTGGATGATCTCCGCCTGGAGGAGATGGAACGCAAGATGATCGTGGCCGCCCTGAAACGCTATAGCGGCAACAGGCGCGCCGCCGCCCAGGCGCTCGGCATCAGCGAACGCACCCTCTACCGCAAGCTGATCGATTACAAGCTGAAGGCGGAAGGGGAGGAGTGAGGAATTTCGATTTACGATTTTGGATTTACGATTGGAAGAACGTCCGCCGTCAGTTGTCCGTCGCCGTTGCCGGGAAAGGCCGGATCAACGGGGGGGCTTTGGCCCGCCTACCAGCTACTGAATGTTCCTGAAGAACTGGAGCTGCGCGGGCGGCGTCCTGGAGCGGATTTCACTAGGGGTACTCGGTCGTGGCCCCCGGAGGCAACACCTGTAGGTGTTGCCGATCTGTAGCATGGACGCTCCCCACTCCGGAAGCTCCGTAGGAGCGGCCCAGTCTTCCTGGTCTGAAAAGGCGTAACTCGATTGAAATCCGCTCTAAGAACTACGAACTACTATCTCCTCCATCCTCTCATGCTCAGAACATCACGATATATCGGGCCTGTCCTCCTGGCGCTGGTCTGCGCCGGATGCTACTCGTTCCGGGGAGGATCGGCGCCCGTGGGGATACGCACCATCTTCATACCGCCGGCGGAGGATGTAAGCGGGTTCGGGCGCGGTACCGTGCGCCAGGAGCTTACCACGCTCCTCACCAACCGCTTCCGTGATGACAATACGCTTCGCCTGGGCGATGCCAATGCCGCCGATTCCAGGCTGGAGGTTACCATAACCGGCATCCGCACCGAAAAATTGAACCTTTCGGGAAATGAGCTGGAAACCGTGCGGGGAGTGGTGATCGATGCGCGCGTCACATTCAACGATAATCTGAAGCGCCGCCCGGTCTACAAGGACAGGGCGTTCACCGGCCGTGCCCAGTATAATATCAACCGGGGAACGGCTGGGGAGAATGAGGCTATCACCGACGCGCTGGAAACGGTTGCCGAAGCTATCTTGCTGGCTACCGTGGCCGACTGGTAGGTTCCGGGTCCAGCCGCGGCTCTCTGCCCGGTCCGCCGGGATAGCCGTGGTCATCGGTGCCGCTAGGGCACCAAACCGATACTCCGCCCTTCTCAGGTTGTTCCCTGGTAGCCCGATACCGCTCCGGTACCGAACGAAGCCTTCCGACTATCGTTTCTGATCGTATGGAGATTCTGCTCCTGGCTCTATATATCGCGGCTCTGATGGTGCTCTCCATCTACGGCTTGCAGGGACTCTCGATGGTCTACCACTACTCCCGGCTCCGGCCGGCCGACCCCGTGGCTCCCATCCGGGAGGATGGCACCCCCTTGCCCCGCATCACCGTCCAGCTCCCCTTGTACAACGAGCTGTATGTGGCCGGGCGGCTTCTGGATGCGGTCTGCGCTCTGGAGTATCCGGCGGAGCTGCTGGAGATCCAGGTGCTGGACGATTCCACCGATGAGACCAGCCAGATCCTGGCCGGGGCGGTGGAGGAAAAGAAGCGGCTGGGATTCGATATAGAGCATATCCGCCGGCAGAATCGCGATGGGTTCAAGGCCGGGGCGCTCCGCAATGGCCTTGAATATGCCTCCGGAGAATACATCGCCATCTTCGATGCCGATTTTCTCCCCCCGCCGGATTTCCTCTTCCGTGTGATTCCCCATCTGATGGCCGATCCGGATCTTGGTCTGGTACAGGCACGGTGGGAACATCTCAACCACGACTACAGCCTCCTTACCCGGATACAGGCGCTGGCACTGGATGCGCACTTCGCCATGGAACAGCAGATGCGGAACCGTACCGATCTGTTTATGAACTTCAACGGCACCGCCGGAGTCTGGCGGAAGGAGTGTATCGTGGATGCCGGCAACTGGCACGCCGATACGCTCACAGAGGATCTGGATCTCTCCTATCGTGCGCAGCTTCGCGGATGGCGCTTCCTCTACCTGAACGATCTGGCCGTCCCGGCCGAGCTGCCGGCGGAGATCAACGGCCTGAAGTCGCAGCAGTTCCGCTGGACCAAGGGGGCCATCGAGACCGCCAGGAAACACCTGCCGGCGGTGTGGCGCTCCGCCATCCCGCTGCGCGTGAAGCTGCATGCCACCGCGCACCTCACCTCCAATCTGGTGTTCCCCTGCATCCTCCTGATAGCGCTGCTGAACCTGCCGGTGCTCTACGTGAAGGAGACCCGCCCGGATCTGAAGATCTATTTCGATATGATGGGAATTTTTCTCGTTACCTCGTTCTCCACGCTGCTCTTCTATCTGCTGGCCCAGCGCGATATCCGGCACGACTGGCGCAACCGCATGCTGATTTTTCCGGTGTTTATGGCCGGCACCATGGGCATGGCGGTTAATAATACGCGCGCTGTGATGGAGGCGCTCTTCAATCGCCGTAGCGCGTTTGAACGGACGCCGAAATATAATATCCTCTCCAGCGCCGATGGGTGGATCGGCCACCGCTATCGCCGCTCCGCAGTGGGGGCGGAGGTGATCGTGGAATTGCTGCTGGCGCTCTATATCCTCTGCGGGCTGGCCGTCTCGTTCGCCTTCATGGAGTTGTCGCTGGTTCCGTTTCAGCTTATGTTCCTGTTCGGCTTCGGTCTGTCGGGAATACTTTCGCTCCGCCATAACCGCCAATAAGCGCGAATCTTGATGGGCGGGGATAGGGATGAGTATCCCGATCGTACGTTGGAGATGAAATCTTCGCGAATTCTTATGGGTGATTTTTTCGTTCGATGATTATTGAATGAACATCCATCAGCCGTGGCTCGTTTGTGGAGGGTATGGCCTCCCTTCCGATACTTGGGAAGTATCATTATCGTGATTATTACTGAGAAGTTTAATCGTTCAATAGCGATGAAAAGGCCGCCGAATGGCATGGAAAAATAGAAGGGGCGTATCGGGAGAATTATCGTCCATCAGGCAGCGCGGTATTCGTTGAATATCCGCCGAAGAAAATCGAAAATCCAAAATCGTCAATCGAAAATAGTATGAATCTTCGCGAAGCAATGGCCGGGGCGGCCTCGGTAATCCGCCGGGCAGCCGGAGATGATTTCATGCCGGAGGTGGGAGTGGTTCTCGGCACCGGCCTGGGGCATCTTGCCGATTCCATCGAACGTACCGCCACTGTGGAATACGGCGATATCCCCGGATTTCCGCTTTCTACCGTGGAGTCGCACAAGGGACGTCTGATCCTGGGACGGCTGGGGGGGAAGAACGTGGTGGCGATGCAGGGGCGGTTCCATTATTACGAGGGCTACGACATGCGCCAGATCACCTTTCCAGTGCGTGTCATGTTCGAGCTGGGCGCGCGGGTTCTGATGGTCTCCAATGCCTGCGGCGGTCTGAATCCCCTCTATCGCCGGGGGGACCTGATGATTATCGAGGATCATATCAATCTGCTGGGGGATAACCCGCTGATCGGCCCGAACGATGATACCCTCGGGCCCCGGTTCCCCGATATGTCGGAGCCGTACAGCCATGAGCTGATAGCGCTTGCCGAGGAGGTGGCGCTCCAGGAGAAGATCAAGGTGCAGAAGGGGAGCTATGTGGCCGTGGCCGGACCCAATCTGGAGACCCGCGCGGAATACCGCTTCCTTCGCACCATCGGTGCCGATGTGGTGGGCATGAGCACGGTGCCGGAGGTGATCGTTGCCCGCCATATGGGAATGCGCGCGTTCGGGGTCTCCATCGTCACCGATGAATGTTTCCCCGATAATCTTGTCCCGGTGGACGTATCGGAGATCATCGCGGCGGCAAATCAGGCCGAGCCGAAACTCACCGCGATCATGCGGGGAGTGCTGGAACGGCTCTGAACCACTGGCCGTGCGGAATTCCGATGCCGATTCCCATAAAGAATAATGCCCCGAAACAAACGCGTTTCGGGGCGTTTGTTATCCTGCGAAACGCGATGGGGATACCAGAACGATAGCGTGCTGAAGGTGCGGTGCCGGTTCACCAGCGATATCGGCCGCGGATAGTTCTCTTCGAGGGGTTCTGGGGCTCTGCAGTTCCATGACGCTACGGCGCTCCCGGCCGGCAGGTGCGGTTCGCGAGAGAATCTGGTCCGGACGTTCGGGATGTTTGGGTCGGAGGGGCTGCTGGAGAACGATCTGCGGGGAAGGGCCGTTCCTGGCGGGCGCCGCGTCCCCTGCTGGATGCCGCCGGGGAGTTCGCCGGGGACATGCTGATGGAGGCCGGAGGAGATGATGCGGTGTCCCCTGTGATGCTGGCGTGCAGGCTGCGCGCCGGTTCTCGTCGGGCCGGTTGCGGTTCTGGAGCCGGGGCGGGTCTACTGGGTGCAGGCCGCCTCTCTATCCGGCCGGCCCGCCGGAATTTCGCTGTAGAGCCCGCCCGTTCCTCCGATGCCGGCGGGTGGTCCGATTATAGCTTGATTTCATCTCCACAAACGCTAGCTTAGCGCTTCATACCCCATGCGGGGTGATACTATTCCCCCCCGAGGATCGTCATACAACGCTGGCGGTCCGTTCTTTCCCTTCCTGCCGGATGCCAGGCTCCGGGAGGATCTTATCTACGATATTTTTTATTGAGCAACCGAGAATTGACACAGAATAAACTTCACGATATCACGCAGAACGAGCGCGAGCGGGCATTGTTGATCGGCCTTACGGTATGGCCGGATACCCGCGAACAGACGCTGGAGCATCTCGATGAGCTGGAGCTGCTGGCCGATACGGCCGGCGCCGAGACCATCATGAAGGTCGTGCAGGGGCTCCCCCGGAAGGATTCCGCCCATTTTATCGGGAAGGGAAAGCTGGAAGAGCTGGCACAGATCGTAGAGGATGAAAAGATCACTCTGGTGGTGATCGATGACGATCTTTCTCCGGTGCAGACCCGTAACCTCGGGAAACTGCTGAACCGCAAGATCATCGATCGCAGCGGCCTTATCCTGGATATCTTCGCCCAGCGTGCGCGCTCCAGCGAAGCCCGCACGCAGGTGGAACTGGCGCAGCTCCAGTATATGCTCCCCAGGCTCACCCGCCAGTGGACACACCTTTCCAAGCAGTACGGCGGCATCGGCACCAAGGGTCCGGGCGAAACCCAGATCGAAACGGACCGGCGCCTCATCCGCTCGCGGATTGCCCTGCTGCGCGAGAAGCTGGAACGGATCGAAACCCAGCGGGAGACCCAGCGCAAGGGGCGCGAGGAGCTGTTCCGTGCCGCGCTGGTGGGCTATACCAACGCCGGCAAGTCCACGTTGATGAACGAGCTGACCGGCGCCGGTGTGCATGCCGAGAACCGGCTCTTCGCAACGCTCGATTCCACGGTCCGTGCCGTGGAGCTTACCCCCGGACGCACCATCCTGGTCTCCGATACGGTAGGGTTCATCCGCAAGCTGCCCTCGCATCTGGTGGCGAGCTTCCGCTCCACGCTTGCGGAGGTGCGCGAGGCCGATATGCTGATGCATGTGGTGGATGCCTCCTCCCCGAGCGTCTGGGAACAGATCCGGGTGGTGGAGGAGACGTTGCGGGAGATCGACGCCGATCAGATCCCGGTGGTGATGGTCTTCAACAAGGTGGACCTTCTGGAGCCGGGGGATGAGCGCCTGCGCGAGCTTCAGGAGCGTTACCCGAACTCCGTGGCGATATCGGCCGCGCGCGGCCTGCATCTGCATGCGCTCCGCAACAAGCTGGTGGAGGTGGTGGAGCAGACCTTCGTGCAGAGGATCGTGCGGGTGCCGATAGGACGCTACAATCTCGCAACAAGGGTGTACGACTATGCCGATGTGCTCGATAAGCAGTTCGATCAGGACTACGCCTATCTGACGCTCCGGTTCAGCCCGAAGATGAGCGATCATGTGGAGCATGTGCTCGCGCAGGCGCGGGCCGAGACGGTGGATGCCCTGCCGGCTGCGCCGGAAACCGCCTGAACCGCCGATGTTTTCAGAGGGGAGCCATACAGGGCTCCCCTCGTTGTACTCTTCCCAGGCTTTGACCGTAACCCCATGAAGCACCCGATCCGCACCCTTCTCCTTGTTGCCGTCTTCGCGCTTGCTGCCGCCATGCAGGCCGCCGCGCAGGGGAAGCTCCTGATCCCGATGGATAACAGCCAGGCCGATCATCTCAAGGCGTACGGGCTTGCCTACTGGGCGCTGTCGAAGAATCTGGAGGTGGACTGGCTGCTGAACTACCGTAGCGGCTCGTTCATGCTGGATAATGCGGATTTCGTCGCCGCCGAGTGCCGCATCCGGGGGGTGACGTTCAAGGCCATCTCCGGCAGCGATGCCGCCTCCATCTACAGCCAGGTGCAGGATGAGAAGGCCAATATGGATCTGGTCCGCCTGGAAACCGCTCCGAAGGTGGCGGTGTATGTTCCCCCCACGTTCCAGCCGTGGGACGATGCGGTGACGCTTGCGATGGAATACGCCGAGATCCCCTACGAGAAGATCTGGGACAAGGAGGTGCTTCAGGGGAAATTGAAGCAGTACGACTGGCTGCACCTCTTCCACGAGGATTTCACCGGACAGTACGGAAAATTCTATTCCAGCTTTGCAACCGCCCCCTGGTACCAGCAGCAGGTGGCCGCCCTGGAGCAGGCCGCCAAGGAGCTTGGCTATGCGAAGGTTTCGCAGATGAAACTGGCGGTGGCCCAGGAGATAAAAAAATATGTGGCCGGGGGAGGATTCCTCTTCGCGATGTGCGCCGCCACCGATTCGTACGATATCGCCCTGAGCGCCCACAGCACCGATATCTGCGACGTGATGTTCGACGGCGATCCGCCGGCCGCCAACGCCCAGCAGGCCCTCGATTATTCGCAGTCGCTCGCGTTCGAGAATTTCATGCTGGAGATGAACCCGTATATCTACGAATATTCCGATATCGACGTGCAGCCGAATTTCGCCTCGTCGGCGCAGACCGATTTTTTCACCCTGTTCGATTTCTCCGCCAAGCATGACCCGGTTCCTACGATGCTGACGCAGTGCCATGTAGGGGTGGTCAACGGATTTCTGGGACAGACCACCGCGTTTCACAAGCGCTTCATTAAAAAAGGGGTTACGGTGCTGGCCGAGCGCGAGGGGACCGACGAGGTGAAGTATATCACCGGCAACATGGGACGCGGAACGTTCACCTTCTACGGGGGGCACGATCCCGAGGACTACCAGCATGCGGTGAACGATCCCCCCACCGATCTCTCGCTGCACAAGAATTCGCCGGGATACAGGCTCATTCTGAACAACATCCTCTTCCCGTCGGCCAAGAAGAAGAAACAGAAGACGTGAGAAGGATTTTCGATGTGCGATTTTGGATTTTCGATTGATGAGGAAGTCCCGGCACCGGTAGTCCGTCGTCGTTGGTAACGCCCGCGAGCTACCGATGCCGGGCGCAGCTCTCGAACGGACCACGAAGCAACTCCCCGCTTCCATCCTGCATCCGCAATCATTACTTTGTGCGGAACACCTTTTGCATGTATAAGGGGCATCCATGAAAATTTTCTTCACCGCGGCCCTTGCTGTGGCCGCATCTATGATCGTAGTTATGAGCAATGCAGATGCAAATCCGGCGGGCGTGGAGTGGAAATCCATCTCGCAGGCATTGGAAGATGCCCCGAAACAGAATAAGCTGATCCTGCTGGATGTCTATACCGACTGGTGCGGCTGGTGCAAGCGGATGGACCGCGATACCTATGCCGACAGCAGCATCGCCGCCTATTTGGGTGAACGGTTTATCTCCAGCAAGATGAACCCGGAAAAGGATGGGAAGGTCTCCTACGAGAGCAAGGAGTTCAGCAACGGCCAGTTCGGCCAGGCGCTCGGCATCAACAGCTACCCGGCTACCGCGTTCTTCAATGAGAAGGGGGAGCTGCTGACGGTGGTTTCCGGATATGTGGGCGCCAAGGATTTTCTGGTGATCCTGAAGTTCTTCGGCGATGGTGCCTACCTGAACACCAAGTGGGATGATTACGTGGCGCAGAACAAGGAAGCGGAACAGGACGCGGCGAAATAATAGTGCGCGCCCGGCATGGGAGCGTACTCAGGGGTATCGTACTATCGATACCCCTTTTTTGTAAGGATTGCATCGGGATACCTTTATATCGGAACCTTACCACGCGGCGGTTCCAATACGGAGGGCGCTCCGGCCGGTGGCACCCCATCTATCATCGCTGTAAAGCGGATGGGACCGGAAATTCCGTTCCCGCGAAACAAATGCTCCCCGCTGCCGGTACCAGATCCCGGGTGCCCCCGTATCGTTCATGACGTGGCGATCCGATCGTCCGTTCCCGCTCCCCTGCGATGTCAGGGTATCGTCTATCAGTTCCATCGGGCTATTTTCCTTTCCCATTTATGAAGAACCTCCGAACCAGCCTGCGGGCTTTTCTTCTCGTCGGATTTCTTGCCGCCGGCCATCCGGCGGCTTCCCTGCTGGCGCAGTCGGCCAATTCCGCCGGCGGGAACGGCACCGAGCGGGGAACCGCCGTCAGCTATACCGTCTCTGCCGATACCGAACGGGAGAGCTTCCGGGTGGGGGCCATCCTCAGCAATATCACGCAGGATACCATCACGTTCAATTTTCCCATCTGGGGACCCGGCGCCTACGATATCGTGAACTTCGGGGGCTATGTTTCCAATTTCAAGGCAACCTCCAGCACCGGGCGCGATCTGCTGGTGCAACGCCTGGATACCAGCACCTTCAGGATTATCGGCTCCGACCGGCAGATCTCCATCTCGTATGATGTAAAGGATATCGAGTCGGTGGAGAATTCCCTCTGGTTCGGCCTCTCCGATATTGAAAAGGATTTTGCGTTCGCCAATACCCCGGCCATCTTCGGCTATCCGGCCGGCTACAAGGATGTGCCGTATATGGTCACCTACGAGGTGCCGAAGGGATGGGATATCGCCATCGGCCTGGACCCGGTCGACGGCAAGGAGGCAAAAGGGGAGGGGCGTCATACATTCAAGGCGCGCGATTACGATGAGCTTGTGGATGCCCCTCTCTCGATGGGAACGTTCCAGCGCCTGGAGTTCACAGCCAAGGGGAAGCCGCATGTCATCGCGGTCTTCGGTCCGAAAAAGCTGGAACAGCCGGTCGCCGACGAGCTGGTGGAGGTTACCAAACAGGTGGTTACCCTGATAAGCGATCTGTTCGGCGATATGCCGTACGACCGCTATATCTTCCAGCATTATCTGGTGACCCCCCAGCCCGGAGATGCCATCTTCGGCGCCCTGGAGCACCGGAACAGCTCCACCTACCGGATGCCGGCGCCGGGAGGGTTCAGCGGCGGGAGCGCCGCGGAGATCCTGAAGTCGGTGATCGCCCATGAATACTGGCACCTCTGGAGCCCCAAGCGTATCCATGTTGCGGAGCTTGGGCCGTTCGATTATCAGCGTGCCCCCCGCACCAACTCCCTCTGGTTCGCCGAGGGGCTTACCGAGTATTATGCGCAGGTGCTGCTGGCACGCAACGGCATGGGAAGCCCGCGCGCGCTGGTAAGCTCGCTCAATCAGGCGGTGGCCTCATCCTATGGAAAGGGGCAGAGCCGCTCCATCGCCGATCTCAGCATGCATATCTCCGAGGTCCCGCCGATGGATATCTTCCCCCTCTATACCAAGGGGCCCATCCTCGGTTTCCTCCTGGATGCATCCATCCGCGCGCAGACCGGCAACAGCAAGAGCCTGGATGATGTGATGCGCTATTTCAACGACCAGTACGGAAAGACCGGCAGGACCTTCACCGATGAGGAGATCATCCCGATCATGGAGAAGGCCACCGGCGCCCGGCTCGCCGATTTCTTTCAGCGCTATATCGTCGGCACCGAGCCGCTCCCGTTCGAGGAGTATCTGCCGAAGATGGGACTGAAGGTGGAGGTGGAACGGAAGCAGAAGCCCACGTTCGGCGCGACGCTCGAGAAGGTGGATCAGGGGTGGAAGATCACCGGTATCAACCCTGGAGAGTCGGCTGAGAAGATGGGGCTGAAGGCCGGGGACGTGGTGCTCACCATCCGCTACAAGCGCTCTACCGTGGAGACCACCACGGTGCCGCCGAGCTATGCCGACGCAATCGCCACGATGCGCGATGTGGTGGGATTCGATGTGATCCAGAATGGGAAGACCAAATCGGTGGATGCGGTGATCGTGGCGGGGACGTCCATCACCGCCAAGGCCGTGGTCGATCCTGCTGCATCGGCCCAGGCCCTGGCGATCCGCAAGGGGATCTTCGGGTTCTGATAAATAGATTGCAGTACTATCGATTGCATAATGGATGGCTGTAACGGACGACCGTAACGGACGACCGTAACGGGGGACGGGCTAGTGAGAAGAGGCCCTGATCCGGGCTGTGGGGGGTGGCATTCCTATCTGCACAGTACGGTGAAATCCCGCAGCTTGCGGTCTCGGGCGTGGAATGTAAGTTGCAGCGATGGCCTTCCGGCAGGGGGGCCATCGCTGCCGTTAATGGCGGTGGCGACTTTTATTTCAGACATTCGGGTGCGATGACCACAGGTCGGGTATCGGTGATAGCGTTGCTTACCAACGCCGGTCTGTTTGCGGTAAAGTTCTGGGGCTTTCTGATGAGCGGCTCGGTGGCGCTCTTTTCCGATGCCATGAACTCGCTGCTGGATATAGCCTCGTCCACCGCCGTACTGATCTCCGTTCGTGTCTCCCGGCAGGCTCCCGACCGGGAGCATCCGTTCGGGCATGCCCGTGCCGAGCCGATCGCCGGGTTCATCATCGCGGTGGTGGCCTGCGTGCTGGGGGTGGAGGTGATCCAGGAATCGGTGTTGAAATTCATCTTTCCCCACCCTCACGAGAAGAACAACCTTCTCTTCGGCATTCTGGGCGCGGCCATCCTCGCAAAACTTCTCCTGTCGGAGTGGCTCCGCCGGGTGGCGCTTCGCGAGCGGAGCCCGGCGCTGATGGCCTCCGCGGTCGATTCCCGCAACGACGTCCTCTCCTCGGTAGCCGCATTGATCGGTGTGGGAGGATCGGCGCTCGGGTTTCAGCAGGCCGATGAGATCGCGGGCCTCGTGGTGGGACTTCTGATACTCTGGGGAGGGATCACGGTATTCCGGGAGAATATCGATTATCTGCTGGGGCGCTCCTCATCGGAGGAAACGCTGCGCGAGGTTCGTGATGCGGTTGCGCAGGTGGAGGGGGTGGAGGATATCCGTTTCTGCCGGGGACATTATGTGGGGAACGAGCTTCACTTCGAGATCATCATCGCCTGCAAGGGTTCCATCACCACCTACGATTCCGCCGAGATCGCCGATCACGTCCGCGTTGCGGCCGAGGCCCACCCGGATGTGCAGGTAGCGTTCATTCACGTGGATACCATCGAAAGCCCGCACCACTATCCCGAGCTGCTCGAGCGCCTGAGGCATGATTGAGGGGGGAGTCGAGTTTCGATTTTTGATTTACGATTTTCGATTGGGGAAGAAGGGGCGATCTTTCTTCTTTTTCTTTTTGAATGGATTTTGAGCTGCGATTGAGATCGCAGTAGAGATTGAGATCGTAGTAGAGGATTGAGATGATTGATGACCGCTTGTTCGAAGAGGATGCCGATCTCCATTCGCGAAGATTTCAGATCATCGGCTACGATTGCCGTAGATAACGCCTCCATCCCGCCTACGTAGAGATTGAGATGATTGATGGTCGCTTGTTCGAAGAGGCTGTTCATCTCCGATGCTCATCTCCATTCGCGAAGATTTCAGATCATCCGCTACGATTGCCGTAGATAACGCCTCCATCCCCCCTACAAAGATTCGCGGCCATTCGCGGATCGCGGATGGGCGTGCCCTCGGTTACCCTGTGCAGCACCGAAACGAGCACAGGATAACATTCGGGCACAACCCCCTGCGCGACATTCGGAATAGTGCGTGGATTCCGAAATCTTATGAAAAAGGATTGCAGAACGCACAGCCACGGCCTGCATCTATTTCTCTATCTATTTTTCTCTATTTATTTCCGCGGTAAATATTCCACGAGGGCATTATCCCCATTCTTTTCCAGAAGCGCATCACCCGCATTTTCATCTCCATCTGCATCTGCATCTCCATCTGCATCTCCCCCGGCACTGCCAGCCACGATCTACCACCCCCCGGGCAGTGTACTGCCATCTATCAGATGCAGATCCCCGAACTCATGCCAGAGATAGCGCTCGCGCAGTGCTTCGGCGTAGGTTGCCCGCAGGTGGCCGCGGCCGCAGAGCGCTTCCAGCATCGCCAGATGGGTTGCCTGGGGTTCATGCATTCCGGTGATGAGGGCATTAACCGATCGTATCCCCCGCTCCGGCGTGATGATGACGTTGGTCCAGCCCTCGCCGGGGTGGGTGACGCCATCCCGTCCGGTGACGGTCTCCAGCGCGCGCACCACGGTGGTTCCGGTTGCCACGATACGCGCCCCCGCCGCTCGTGCCGTGTTGATGGCGGCTGCGGTGTGGGGGGGGACCTGATAATATTCCTCGTAGGGGAACTCGTGCTCCTCCAGACTTGCCACGCCGGTATGCAGGAGAACCGGAACCACCATAATCCCCTTGGCTACCAGGCGGGTGATGATCTCCGGCGTAAAAGCGCGTCCGGCCGATGGCATCTCCGCGCTCCCGGTCCGGGTGGCGTAGACGGTCTGGTAATATTCTATCGGCCAGTTACCATCGACGTAATGATAGCGGATCGGATAGCCATGGGCCGGCAGATACTCCTCCAGCGGATGCGGGAGATCGAGCCGTGCTATCCAGAGCCGGATGCCATCCCCTCCCCATTTCCGGGCCTCATCGGCCGGCCGTTCGCTCTGGCGTCTGCGGCGTGCCGCCGCATCCGGGGCGTGCGGGGTCAGAAGTGTTGCGGTTCCGCCGTCGGGAAGCAGAAGCGTCTCCCCTTCCTCTCCTGCGCCAAACGGGGCGGTGCCTTGTTCGGCCGGGCGGCGAAGCTCCACCACCCAGAGATCACCCGGCAGCCGTGTGGAAAGGTGCAGTTCCAGCATCATCCCGCCGCCCCTGACGGCCGGGAGGGCGGCCTGCATGGTGCCGCTGGTATTGATTACCACCACATCGCCGGGATCGAGGTGTTCCGGCAGATCCCGGAACCGGCGGTGGATGATCGCATCGTCCGCAACACGCGATATCATCAGCCGCACTTCATCCCGTGCAAGACCGCGTGCCTCCGGCGGGGTATGCGCTTCCAGAGCGGGAGGAAGCTCGAAGTCCAGCCGCGATTCCCCTCCGGCGACGGCGTCCAGCAGCTCGTTCCAGGCGGTGCGCATCTCCGCTATCATAGTGCCGGCTCCTGGCGAAGTGCGGCCGTCTTGTAGCGTCCGGAAGGATGGTCCTCCTCCAGAAGCGCCAGCAATCCGGGGACGCTCTGTTCGGGGAGCGGGCGGTCGCTGATATCCTCTCCGGGGAACGCCTCCTGATGCATTGCCGTTCGCATATCCCCCGGGTCGGCCCAGTAGATTTTTACCTCCGGCAGTTCATTCGCCATCACCGCCGAGAGCTGTTCCAGCGCCGCCTTGCTCGACCCGTATCCTCCCCATCCAGGATAGGGCTCCACACCGGCATCGCTGGTGATATTGATGATCCGCGCATCCGGGCGGAGAACATCCCGCATCTCCTGAATCACGCCGAGCGGCGCTATCACATTGGCGCGGTAGACCTCCTCCAGCACATCGAGCGGGTACTCCAGAAGCGATGGCTGGGGGCTGGGTCCCAGGATGCCCGCGTTGTTGACGATCGCGTCCAATCCCCCTAGCTCCCGTGCGGCCTCGGCCAGTGCGCGCCGATGCCCGGGATCGGTTACGCTTCCGGGCATCGCCACCACCGTGGTGGATGCCGCAAGCTCCCTTCTGGTTTCCTCCAGCGCCTCCTCGCTTCTTGCATCGATGATGAGCCGCCAGCCGCGTCCGGCAAGTTCCCGTGCCAGCGCCTTTCCGAGTCCTCTGGAGGCCCCGGTAATCAATCCTGTTTTCTGCCCCATGTCTGGTCCAATCCTTCTCTGGTAAGTGTCGCAAACGAACGAAGCAAAACTATCGCATCGCGGGGGGGAGGAACATCAGGCGAAGGACGGGAACAGTGGTGGCCGAAGGTACAGGCCCGTACCTGTACGAAGGGACAGGGGGGAGGAGCCGGGGAGTTCAAGAGTCAAGGGGGTGGGAGTCGAGGAGTTGGAGTCGCGGAGTCGCGGAGGGGTGGAGTTACGGAGCGATACGGGGCTTGCGATGAAATTCCGGGTGGGAGATCCGTTCGCTCGGAGTTCGGCTACCGCCCGCCTGGGTGTTCGCAGGCGCTGCACAGCCGAACTCCGCGACAACGCATCTCAGAAAACGTATTGGTAGATACGAAGTACTTCATTCCGGCAGGGGCTCATAAGAACTTCTCACTCTATCGATCTTCGCCGCCAGAATAAAATCGCTTTCGGTAAGGCCATTGACCTTGTGCGTCCAGATTTCTATGAGCACTTTTCCCCAGGCCAGATGAATGTCGGGATGATGCCCCTGCTGTTCGGCAAGTTCGCCGACGCGGTTGGTGAACTGAAGGGCGCTCTTGAAGTCGGGGAACTCGAATCCCTTCTCCAGATGATGATGCTCAATGGCGCGCCACTCCCCTCCGAGGCGTTCGAGCAGAGGAGCGATCTCCTCCTTCGTCATTGCGGGAACACCTCCCCGGCAGGGGATGCAGTCCTTGGTTGCCAGATCCGACATGATTGCTCCGTACGATTGTTTTGCATCAACTACCACCGATCCCCTGTTATCTCGGTGTTTCATGGTTTGCCGTAGCCGCGCTGCCACGCAATGGCGGCACCGAATGTACGCATTGCGTCTTCGTGCCGTGGTCCGTGGTAGCGGGTACTACGGTCTGAGACCGTAATTTATCACCGATTACCATTTCCAGGTTTCCCATGCGTTCGGCACTCTACCCGCTTCTGCTGCTCCCTCTGGTGATGGCCTGCGGCAATATCCCCGAGCAGGCCCCTGTTCCTCCCAGGCCGGAGGAACGTCTGGTGTTCGCGTTCTATAATCTCGAAAATCTCTGGGACCCGGCCGATGACCCCTCCACTTCCGGCGATGACGAGTTCACCCCGCAAGGGCCGATGAAATGGACCAGCGAGCGATACGAGAAGAAGCTGGCAGCGCTTGCCCGCGCCATTCGCGGGATCGCAGAGAACCAGGGGCCGGATATCATCGGCCTGTGCGAGCTGGAGAATGCTGTGGTGCTGGAGCGGCTGGTAGAGGAATTTCTGCCGAAGGGAGAATACCGGATTCTGCATGCGGAATCCCCGGATGAGCGGGGGATCGATGTTGCGCTGCTGTACCGGGCCAAGGCTGCAACAGCTGCCGGGTTCAGGATGCACAGGATCGATCTGGGGCCGGATTCCCGCCCCACCCGCGATATCCTGCACGCCACGTTTACCAGAGGGGGAAACACCTTCACGGTGCTGGTGAACCACTGGCCCTCCAGACGGGGAGGGGAGAAACAATCGTCCCCCCTGCGGGAACGTGCCGCTGCTGCGGCCGCCCGCGTGATCGATTCGCTTACCGCTCTCGATCCCCAGGCCGATATCGTCTTCATAGGGGATTTCAACGACGAGCCGGGCAACCGGTCGGTGCACGATGTTCTTGATGCGCGCCGCTATGTTCCCGGAAAGAAATTTCCCCACAGGCTTATCAATACCGCCGCCCCGGTCGCCGAGGCCGATACCATCGGCAGCTATTATTACCGGAAGGATTGGGAGACGATCGATCAGATCATGCTTTCCCCCGGCCTGCTCGATACCAGTGGGCTGGTGCTCTACGAAACCACCGAGACCGTGTTCGCGCCGGAATTCCTGCGCGACCCGAAAGCCGATCCCCTGGCCCGCCCTCCGCATCGTACCTATATCCGTGGCACGTTCTATATCGCCGGCACCAGCGATCACTTTCCGGTATATCTGCCCCTCGCCATCCGCGAATAGACATCCGCGAATAGACGCGAATCTTTGTGGGCGGGGGTGCGGGAGATTCGATGAAGCGCACGTTGAGGCTGAAATCTTCACGAATGGTAGATGGGATTTTATATCAGATAACCAGCAGTCCGGCGTGTCACCACCGTACTCGTATCACAACCGCACTCGTATCACAACCGGTACTGTTGTGCTGGCCCCCATAGGATGGGCCTGGAGGTTCATTCCGTCTGTAGCAAGTGCGCGCAAGTCTCTAATCGAAAATTCGCCGGGTCCGAACGCAGGGGTGTGCGTCCGGGCCCGGCTGGTCTGGATAATGGGAGATGCGGATCAGTCGCCGTTGAGCACTACGGTGGTGCTCTGGAGCGTGAAGCTGGTCTCTTCGGTCGGGTTGTTCGGGTCGAGCGCGAAGAGCACCGGGGCCACCTGCGATACCGTCACGTTCGTCGGCGGAAGCGATGTCACCCCTCCGGCGATCAGGGTAACCGGTCCTGCCGATTGCAGCGTCTGGCTGCCGAGCGCATCCACGATCGCGAACAGGTTCAGGTTGATGGTGATCGTTGCGGGGAACAGGGTTCCGGGGTTGGTGCCGGTGATCCTGGAAACCGGGGAGCCGGGGGCCAGGAAGGTCTGGATGTTGCCGAGCTGCGGCGAGAATCCGAGCGAGCTGAATCCGTAGGGTCCAAGAATCGCCTCGCAGGGGCTGTAGTTGTGGGCTATCACCTCAAGTTCCGCATATCCGGTGCTGTTGGCCGGGATCGGGCCTCCCTGCGCTACCAGCACCTTGTTGCCATCAACGAAATAGCAGCGATACCGGGTTCCGATGGGGGGAAGATCGGGGCAGGGCTGTGCAATGGCGTCCACGCCGGTGACAAACGCTGCCACAGCAATGATTCCCAGAAGCAATGTCTTCAGAATACGCATGATATCTCTCGTGTTTACTGTGAATGGGGCGCTGCCGGACTGTTGAATGGCCTGTTCAACGGGCCGGGCGTATCGGGGGATCTCCATTCGCACCTGCGCGCATCATCATCTGGTTCTGCACCGGTTGCCGTGCGAGTGTGTAAATCCGGTGCGAAAATACCCGCCTTTATTTCGCCGTTTCTTCTTCCGGATTGCTATTTGTTGCGTATTTATCGAATATTTTTCGAACGCCGTTCGTAGGATTTTTTCAATTGCGGCAATGGCGCGCGTGTTGATGATTTTGTTTGATTTCGGTGGAAATTCGACCTTTTTATTTCTGGTGAATATCTCCTGTAGTTATTTATTCCGATGTTGTGTAGGAGAAAATTCCTATGAAAAAACAGGAGTGTCTATAGCGGGGTAGGAATAAATTCCAGGTATTTTCTTTTATCGTATATGGGAGTTTTCTAGGCCCTCCTGAAATACGTTCCAGGGAGAAGAGCGCATGTGGTGATAGGATAGTTAGTTACCTCCCTATACGACGCGAGCGCACGGGGAAGGGGTCTCCGTGCGCTCGCTGCGGGAACAATCGTACCGGTGCGGCCGTCGGCTTACCGGGTTATCACAATCCGCTCGATGGTGCGGCCGAACGGCGTATCGATCACCAGCGTATAGCGTCCGGAGGGGAGCGTACGCAGGTCCAGCGGAAGCTCATGGCGTCCTCCCTTGTACCGTCCTTCCGCCACTACCGCAACTTCACGTCCCAGCGGATCGCTTATCGAGACCCGGATGGTCTGCACGTCATCCATCTCTATCTCGGCGGTTGCCGCATCGGCCGCCGGCATCGGGCGGATCTTCAGCACGCGCGGCCGCGCCACGATGGCGCCGGTATAGCAGGTGTCCAGCACCGTGAAGCTGCCATCGAGCTTCTGCGGCAGCACATGAGGATGATCCCAGGCGAACTCCTCGAACGTCAGCGGAGTGACCGGGATGCCGCTCTGAAGGACCGTGCAGGAGAGGATCGCGAGCGTATCGCCCGTGCCGGAGTAGGCACCTTCCAGCGTGATCCTCCGCACCATCGTCTTCGGGTCGTAGGTCTGCGCGGTGATCGTGGCGCGGGCCGCCTCCACCCGGCTGAGCGTGGCGCCGTTGAAGCTGATCGTGGCCGTGAACCGGCGCGCTCCCTTCAGCGCGAACCGCTCGCGGTCCGGTATGCTGATGCTGATCGGAAGGGAGACTCTCGCCCCCGGTCCTGCGGTGTCCTCCGGCAGATCCACCACGGTATACGCCGGGAGGAAGACGCTGGCGCTGAGAGGGATCGCCAGATCGCCCTCGCAGCCCAGCCCCGCCAGCAGGAGCGTATCGTTATACTCCCCTTCGGCCGGATCGCGCAGGGTGATTTCTATCTCCTTCTCCTCTCCCGGCAGCAGGATCAGGGGGGAGGGGGTGGCGACCGTGAACGCCCCGGCCGCCGGAGGAAGATCTATCCGCAGCGTTGCGGTTCCGGTATTGCGGAGCATCACCTGTTTCGATCCTCCCGTGCCGGGGAGCAGAGCTCCCAGTGCCACGCTATCGGAGGAGAGCTGCACGGCCGATATCTCGCGTCGTCCTTCCAGCGGGATCACGCTTTCACCGCCGGGCACATTGCTTTGCAGGGCCAGTTCCGCGTTGAACGCCCCGGTGGCCGGTGGGAGAAACCGTATCGGCAGAGAGCGTTCCCCGAGCGATGGAATGGTGATCGGCAGCGTATGATCGAAGACGAACGCCGCCGCGCCGGTTCCCCGAAGCTCGTACGATACGATCCGGAGTTCCGTGCCGCCGGGGTTGCGCAGAACCAGGAGCGTATCACGGTAGGTTTCCCCGGCGCAGAGCAGATCGCGGAAGACCGGAGGGAGCGCCGAGAGCGCCGGGGCATTCCCCGACTCGAACAGCTCCACGGTGATCCCCGTATCGCACGCCGGCTCGTAGCCCAGCAGAAGAGCCGCGCTGTAAGGAGTACCTGGGGTAGGCTCCAGCACCCGCACCAGAATCCGCGTGGAATCGCCGGGGGAGAGTGCCGCCGGGAACTGCCCCGCCGGCAGCTCGAATTTCCCTGCGTTGGCGCCGGAGATGGTGCCCCCGCCGATCACCACCGGCGCGGTGCCGGTATTGCGAACCACGATGAAGCTGTCGCGCGGGAACGCGCCGGTCTCTCCGTTGAACGCCAGCAGCGGTCCGTCCGATGCCAGACCGAGGCGATCGTAGCGTCCCAGCAGTTGCACTTCCGTTGCGGTGGCTGCGCCGCTGGAAGTGATGCGGAGCGTGGCGCTCTTGGCGCCGTAGGTTCCCGGCCGGAACCGCAGGCCCAGCCGCTCCGAGGCTCCTGGGAGAATCGTCAGGGGAGCGCC
This sequence comes from Candidatus Kapaibacteriota bacterium, assembly GCA_048594725.1. GTDB lineage: Bacteria > Bacteroidota > Ignavibacteria > OLB7 > OLB7 > JAFDZV01. The sequence goes on along the minus strand of JBMDXA010000061.1, from coordinate 21,099 downwards.
GGCGGAGGGGAGGGGCGGAAGAAGGGAGAATCCCTCATCGTTCGCCGCCAGTTCCGCGCCCGTTATCACGAGCGGTGTGGTTCCGCTGTTGCGGATGGTGACGGCCGTATCGTGTCCGGGGGCTTCGCACGCCAGCGCCGGAAACGCCACGAGCGGGGGAAGGTCTATCCCATGCAGGGCAACTCCCTTTCCCAGCAGCGTGGTCTGGCCGGCCCCGCAGAACGAGGCGATGCCGTAATCGATCTGTGCGGTGGTGCGGCCATCCTCGGCCGGCGTGAACTTCACGGCGATCTCGTGGCACTCGCCGGGGAGAAGCCGGAACGCACCGCCGCCGGAAACCATCGTGAAGGGGCCATCGGCCGGTTCCAGGCTCGCCTTCCCATCCAGCGTCACCGTGCCGTTGTTGCAGATGGCCCGGCGGACGATCATCTCCCCGGAACTGCTTCCAAGCTCCACCGTTCCCAGATCGGCCAGATCGGCCACGGTAAGAGCGCACGAGGCGAGAGCGGTGCCGCTCAGGAACAGGGTGTCCGGGAGGCTGCACCGTCCGTACACGATAGCTCTGGCGGTGCGCCGGCCGGTTCCCTTCGGCTGGAACCTGATTTCCAGGGTGGCGCATCCTCCTGCGGCCAGCTCGCCGGCGCCGACACCGGATATCACCCTGAAGTCGCCGCTATCGGCTCCCTCCACCAGCACCGAGTCGATGCTCGTGGGGGCCGTGCCGGCGTTGCAGAGGGCTCCGGCCACGGCGCTGTCGCGCGAGGCGTCCACCGCGATATTGCCGAACTCCACGCTCCGTCCCGGCACGCTGGCGCGCAGCTGCGGCGCGGTAACGCTGAACGCCTTCTCCGATGAATCCCGTCCGCCGATCTCGCCGAGCGAGATGGAGCGGATCACGCCGTTATTGAAATCGCTGGCATAGATCGTATTCGGCCCCTTCCATTCCACTCCGGCGATAAAGGTGAACGCCGCCAGGGGTCCCGGTCCTCCATCTCCCAGATAGCCATTGCGGCCGCTGCCGGCCAGCGTGCGGATGATGCCGCTCTGCCGGTTGTACTCCCGCACGCGATAGTTGCGTGTATCGGCGATATAGAGCATGGGGCCCACCGCCACCACATCGCGGGGGAACGCGAGCCGCGCATCGATCCCTTTTCCTCCGTCGCCGGAGGAGCCTCCGGTGCCGGTTCCCACGGCGGTGCTGAGCATAAGCGCGCGGATATCCAGGCGCCTGATCCTGTGCCCGGTCTCCTCGGCGAAATAGAGCGTATCGTTTCTGCTGATGGGGTCGGCCACGACCGTCATGCCGGAGGGGCCCTTCAGTTCCGCATCGCGTGCGGGGATGGGGCCCGTGCCGGAAGCGGACCCGCCGCCGGCCACCGTGGTGATGGTGCCGGATTTCAGATCCACCCGGCGTATCCTGTTGTTGCCGTGATCGGCGATATAGAGCATATCGCGCGCGGCTATCACATGCGAGGGTTGCAGCAGCCGCGCATCGCGCGCCGGCCCGCCGTCACCGGAGAATCCCGCCTCTCCGTTCCCCGCCACCGTGGTGATGATGCCGGTGTTCAGGTTCACCTGCCGCACCACGTTGTTGCTCTGGTCGGCTATGAACAGATAGATATCGTAGATCGCCACATCCGACGGGTTGTAGAGCTTCGCCTGCGTGGCGCTGCCGCCGTCGCCGCTGCTGCCGGGGGAACCGGTTCCGGCGATGGTGGTATAGCGTCCGTTTCTGGTATCGATCATCTTCACCACATGCCCTCCCTCCTCGGCCACGAAGAGGAGATCGCCCGATATCGCGAGCGATGACGGTGTGCTCATCCGTGCGTCCAGCGCCTCATCGCTGGAGCCGGTGCCTCCTCCGGCGATCGTCCTGACCGTATCCACCCGGACGAGTCCCGGCTTGGAGATGCGGATCTTGTAGCTGCTCCCGACTCCTGGGGGATGCCAGAGATGGCGGAGCCCCGTCCCGGTTCCGGTGATGGGACGCCATGTGCCGCCGTTGTCGCTGCTGTATTCTATCACGATCTTCTCATCGGCTCCCACCCCTCCCCAGGTGATCGTCACCGAATCGCAGCCGCCGAACGTTTCGCCGCCCAGCGGTGAAAGAAGTTCAAGCGGTGTGAAGGTTCCCTCTGCCACCTTGCCGCCGTTCAGGAGCACCGGGCGTACCGGGCAGCGGTCGGTGAGAAACCGGAGCGCCTCGGTATAGATCCCGCCGATGGGGGCCAGGAATCGCACCTTGACAACCCTCGATCCGCCGTCCGGCAGATCGAACGGCGGGGGCGTTCCCCCCCAGTCGATGATGGAGAAGGGGCTGCCGATGGGGATCTCCGCGCCGGTGATCCGGAAGCCCGATCCGCTCGCGGACAGGATCACATCCTTCACCACGGGCGTGTTCTCCGGCACATCGCCGAAATAGAGCAGCTCGGGAACCGCGCGTATCGACATCCGTCCCGATGGCGGGACCTGATAGGAGGTGCGGCCGGTGACGTTCCAGGGCCTGTAGGTGAGCGCCAGTTCCCGCTCTATCCCCTCGGAGATGCAGGCTCCGGAGGAGGTCCAGGTGATCCTGCAGGGACGTATCCCCTGCACATGCATGGCGATGGCGGTATAGATCCCTTTCAGCGTCTCCGCGTCCGTCACGTTGGCGAAGGTGAGCCCGCCGGTTGCCGCGGCAATCTCCTGGAGCGCCGCGTGCATCGGCATCGCCAGGGTGATGACATGCACGGTGATACTGGCAGCGGCCGCCTCGGTGATGATCCTCCCGGTCTCCACATCGTTCAGGGGCTGGCCGTCGGTGATGAAGATGAGATGCCGCTGCGGCGTCTCCGGCATCGACGCCAGCATCCTGACGCCGCCGGCTATAGGATCGAGAAAGGCGGGGTTGTAGTCGGTGCCGTTGTTGGCGCGCAGGCCCTTCACCGCGTTCAGCAGCGAGGCGGTATCGGCGGTGAAATCCCTGACGATGAGCGCCGACTCGTTGAAGGAGCTGATGCCCACGGTGGTGGGGGAGATGAAGCTTGTTCCCCGGATGAACGCGGCAACCCCCGTCTTCAGCAGGTCGAACCGGGTGGGGCCGTCGTCCCAGATCCGGTAGTTCATCGATCCGCTCCGGTCGCACACCAGCAGCGCGGTGATCGGTGCCGGCGGCGGAACGGGGGGGCACCCGGTCTGGAATACCGTTACCGGCAGGCCGTTCTCCGTCAGCGTGAAGTTTGCAGGATCGGCATCGGTGACGATGCCGCCGGAGCGATCGCGCAGGATATACTCCGCGCTGACTTGCGGAAACCCCGATAGATCGACGTTGAAGAGCGTAAGGCTCTGCGCCGGCAGCGATACAGCGGAGCAGAGCAGAAACGCAAGAACGGCAGGCAGGGGGTGGAGATGTTGTAGTGTACGGCGCATAGGCAGCTCTGGAGGGATTTGCCGCGATAGGGGATAATGGACGGCCGGAACGGGGATGATGCATCGGCCGGAGACGGGGCGGAGAGGACCGCCCCATCGGTAGACGGCAAGTTCCGTAATCGCGTGTTCAAATGCCAGTGCCGAATGCGCCGGCAAGCCGCCGGAATCTGAAGCTGTGAAGGATGGATGCGGCGGCGAGCCCGGCGGTAAGGCCCCACCAGAGACCCGGCCCCTCCAGCCCTGCAAGGAACGCGAGCGAATAGCCGGTCGGCACGCCGATGCACCAGTAGGAGATCAGGTTCACCACCATCGGGCGGGCGGTATCCTTCATCCCCCGCAGCGCTCCCATGGCCGCCACCTGGATGCCGTCGAAGATCTGGAACGCTCCGGCTATCAGCAGGAGCGATGTGGCGTAGGCCAGCACCTGCTCATTCTGCGTGTAGATTCCGATGATCGGCCCCGGCATGGTAACGAACAGCAGCGCCGTAAGGCTCATGCAGGCGGCGGCCAGCGCTATCCCCACCCATCCGGAAAGCTCCGCCTGGCGCGGCTCCCCGCGTCCTATCGCCTGCCCCACCCGCGTGGTGACGGCGGTGGAGATGCCGAGCGGGATCATAAAGGTGAGCGATGCCACATTGAGCGCCACCTGGTGCGATGCCAGGGCGATGGTGCCGATCTGCCCCATGAAGAGGGAGGTAAGCGAGAAGAGCCCCACCTCCATGCTGTTGCCCGCTCCTATGGGCACTCCCAGCCGGAGCAGGCGGCCGAGAAAACGGGTGTCCACCGGGAGCACGCGCCGGAGGATAGGATACTCGCGCAGCTCGGCGGCGGTGAGCACGTAATAGAGGGCCGCACCGAACATGCACCACTGCACGATCGCCGTTGCATACCCCGAGCCGGCCACTCCCAGCGCCGGCATGCCGAGCTTGCCGTAGATGAGCACGTAGTTCAGCCCCGCGTTCAGAAGGCTGGCGCAGATCGAGATCACCATGGTGATACGGGTGCGCCCAAGCCCCATCAGAAATGCCCGCAGCACGGCGAACAGCAGGGTGCCCGGCATGCCGAACCCGAGCGCCCGGGCATAACTCTCCGAGAGCGGTATCAGCTCCGGCTGCTGCCCCATCGAGGCCAGGATGGGGCCCAGGTTCCAGGCGATCAGCAGGCCGATCGCTACCAGCCCCACCGTCAGCCATGCCCCCTGTCCCACGCTGCGCGCTATCTCATCCGGATCGCCCGCGCCGAATGCCTGCGCCACGCTCGGCCCGATTGCCGCAACGGTGCCATAGGCGAACACCATGTAGGTGAAATAGATCGATGAGGCGATTCCCACCGCGCCAAGCGATTGCGGGCCGAGCTGCCCCACCATGATCGTATCGACGAAGCTCATGCTCATCATTCCGATCTGGTCGGCCACCACGGGGAGCGCCAGTGCGAACATCGCACGGGCTTCGGTCGATATGCGTTGCCAGGTAGACATGGGGATTCAGTGTAGTGGGGGAAGATAGGGTGATTTTCGGTGGGAGTTGGTAGTTATTGGTTAGGATGGAGTACCCGGCGCAGTGAAGCACCGGAGCGGATCGGTCTGCCGGCCTGGCATTGCCCCGCGTCCGGTAGTCCGTCGTCCACCGCTGCGGATGAGCCCGGCCGGGATGCCTGCCGGGAACCCGGTATCGTATGGTAGCCACGCACAACCGGCCACGGACACCGGACCTGTTCTCCCTGCATGATGGGTAGCGGAGATGCGCGGTTTGGAGTATCTTCCGGGCGTATCCCCGTCTGCATGGTTGTTGGTTGAATGGCGGAACTTATCTGGTCTGAAGAATCCCCTGTTCGATGCGTCCGGCGCAGGAGGCTGCGCCGGGTGGTTTGCTGCCGGCATGACCATGTACCCCGTTCATTCGTCCATACCTTCCCTGGAGGAATTCGATGTGCACCCCTAGGTACCTGTTGTCCGTTTTCCTGTTTCTCTCCTTCTGCGTTACATCGGGCTTCGCCGAAGATACCCTGCGCTACTTCAATATCAACCAGCAGCAATTCCTCGCCTATCCCCTCCTCGGACGTACGATGATCCAGCGGTTCCGCACCGAGACCCCCGTGCGCGTGCTTGGATTTACCATGTATATCAATGGGGCGCAGACCGGCAATGTGGGGGTGCTGCTGCTGGAGGATGCGGGCGGCGCCGGGTTCCCGCAGTTCCTCGACCGGCAGCTCGCCGACAACTCCGCCCGGCCGGTCTCCTTTACCATACAGCAGCCCAACCAGACCCTCCCGGCCACCTATCGCTATCCGGCCGGGCAGCAGCTTGTGCTCAGGGAGCCGGGCCAGTTCTTCATAGCTGTGCTCTCCAGTGCCAATATCCTTCTGCTGTACGATACCACCGATAACACGGCCAGGATGTGCGGCGATAATGATCCGGCCACGCTTACCGCGCACGAACTCAGCTCCTTTGTTTCGGTGAACCCCAATGGCACCCGGCAGTTCGGCGCGCTTCAGACCCAGAACGGCTCTGCAAACCGTGTGGTGAACGGCTCGTTTCTGATAGAGGTCTATGTGGAGCCCATCGATACCGTCACCACCAGGTCGTTCGCCGATATCACCTCGGAGAGCTTTCCGGGAGATGCGGGGAATGGAAAGATCGCCTGGGGCGATTACGACAACGACGGCGATCAGGATCTGCTCAACAGCGGCGCCCTCTGGACCAACGACGGCACCGGCCGGTTCACCCGCAATGCAACGCTGGCAGCCCCAGACGAGGTGGCGATCTTCGCCGATTTGAACAACGACGGCTGGCTCGATATCCTCTCGGCGTCGGGGGCGTTCGCCAACAACGGCAGTGGCGGCTTCACCCCCCGGAGCGCCACCGGGCTGCAGGAGACCCCGAACGCCACCACCATCACCGCCGCTGATTATGATGGGGATGGGTTGATAGATTTCTTCATCGGCGCGGGGGAGCGCCCCGCCAGGGCGTACGATCCCGCCGCGGAGGATTCGGTCGATGTGATCGGCCTGGGCTACAAGAGCAGGCTGTACCGCAACCTCGGCGGCTTCACGTTTCAGGAGAGCTCCGAGATGGCGCTGGCCGGATATCGCCAGACGCCGCGTGCCTATAACCCAGCCACCGGGATGACCGATATCGAGGGATGGCCCGTGCTGGGCTCCTCCAACTGGGTGGATTACGACGGCGACGGCCACCTCGATCTCTTCTGGGGCGTGGATCGCTTCGCCGCCAATTATCTCTGGCGCAACAACGGCGACGGCACCTTCACCGATGTTGCCGGGCAGCTCGGTCTGCAGGGCCACCCCAAAGCCGCAGCGCCGGGAGTGTTCGGGCAGGTGATCGGTTCAGACTGGGCCGATTACGACAATGACGGCGATCAGGATCTTGCGCTGGGACAGAACGCCATCGCTACGCTCTACGCCGTTGCCGACCGCACCGCGCTCTACAGGAACCAGGGGGACGAGGGGTTCGAGGATGTGAACAATCTCGATACGGCTGCCGCCCGTGCCGGCATCGCCTACAACGAGACCCACGCCGACGTCGCCTGGGGCGATTACGACAACGACGGCCTGCTTGACCTGTATGTCAATGCCGCTGCCGATTGCTACCGCAGCAGCCTCTACCGCCAGGGGGGAAATGGGGTCTTCGAGCCGAGAACCTATCAGACCGGAACCGGCACCGAGGGGGTGCGCGGGCTGGCGTGGGTGGATATCGATAACGATGGCGATCTGGATCTGCATGTGGGGGGGAGAGCGGGCCGGGGACATCTCTTCCGGAACCTGACAGCCGCCACGGGAAACAACTGGGCGGCCATCGGGCTGCGGCTGGCGGCCGGGGGAAACCGTTTCGGCATAGGCTCCAGGATCACGGTCTTCAGCGGGGGGAGAAGGTTCTCCCGCACCATCACGGCCGGCTACGGCTCGCAGTCGCAGGTGCCGCCGCTTGCATGGTTCGGTCTGGGCGCCGGCGCCATCGATTCGGTGCATGTCTCCGTTCCCGATGGAGTGGAGGGGAGCGCAAAGGTGGTGAGCTATACCGATATCGATGCCGGGCGTTATACCATCCTGACGGAACTCTCCGGCCGGGCCTCCGTTCCGGTAGCTCCGGTGATGGTGGAGGGGGCGCTGGGGATCTCTCCCAACCCCGCGCTCTTCTCGGCGCGGCTTTCGCTGGCCGGTGCCGCCTTCGGCGAAGCGCCTCTCGTGGAGATCATCGATCTTCTCGGCGAGACCGTGCGCACGCTGGAGGATGTCTCCTTTGCCGGCGGGAGCTATCAGCTCGATCTGGCGGATCTTCCCGCCGGAAGCTACATCGTTCGCCTGAGCGGCAACGGGCGTATGGCGCTGGCCCCTCTGACGATACTTCGCTAAGGGGGGAGCGATACCAGCAGAGCCCTCCGATCGGCCGGAACGCGGCAGCCCCGCCTCTCCGGCCGGTTCGTTTTCCGGGGGTGCCCCGCCGTAAAAAAAGTGAACGCTCTGCGGCGATTTCCTAGTAAATTAAAATCGGTCAGTATCTGAGGGGCTCCGCCTCCTCGCCGGTATATTCACCCGCCGGTTGCGCGACTTTTCCTGAAACTCCGCGCAAGGTCAGGCATGCTTCCGCTACGGTTGAGCATGCAACGGGAAATCAGTCGAACACTTTTTCTGACCAATTATCATCAATATTTCAGGAGTGTTTCATGAAACGTGCGCTATACGCGGTTGCTTTGCTGGCGGTGGTCGCTATTGCCGGATGCGAGGACTCGCCGGCCGATCCGGCCAACGAGGCCATCGTGGGTGGGTGGACCGCATCGAGAGTTGGTGATGGATTTCCGGGGACTACTCCCAAGACGCTCACGCTCCAGTTCGAGAGCGGCGGCGATCTTACCGGGACGATGAACGGGCAGACGATGGATGGAACCTACTCTACCTCGGGCTCCTCTACCAGCAGCGATATCCGGGCGATCACGATGACCCTTACCGCTCCGGTTGCGATGAGCTTTACCGGCATCTATCAGATCAACGGCTCGGCGATGCAGCTGGAGGTGGCCCCTTCCGGAATCGCCACTGTTACCCCGCCGGATGCGGCAGCCGGTTTCGGCAGCACCAAGGTGAATGGGCAGGCACAGGGGAACGCCTATCTCAGCGTACTGACGAAGAACTAGATTCATCCCGGAATCAGGATGCGTAGCGGCGGGGCTCCCGGAGCCACCGCCGTTTTTTTTATCCCCCGGGATGATAGCAGAGGCGGCCGGAATGAAGTGCCGGAGAGCATCGACCGGCCGGTTGGTGAATCGGATCAGCCCAACTGAAATCCGTTTCCGGTGATGCCCGTGCCCTGTGCTCTAGAAGCCCCTGGCCTCCATCAGCCGTTCCACACGCTCGCGGTCCACGGGGCGCCCCACGTTCCCTTCCTCCTTCAGCCAGCTTCCGACGATTGCGCCGTCGCAAAGCCGTAGAAGCTCCGGCGCGGTTTCCGCCGTGACGCCGCTTCCGATCAGCACCGGCACTCCCCCGGCCGATGCGCGCACAAGCTGAAGCTCGGCGGCATCGCACGGGATGCCGGTGCGGCTTCCGGTGACGATCAGTGCATCGGCCAGCCCGCGCTCGGCGGCATCGGCGGCGGCTACCTCGATCGGTATCGGTGCCAGCGGCGCCGCATGCTTCACATGCACATCCGCCAGAATCTTCGTTCCGCTCCCCAGCTTGGTCCGGTACTCCAGCGTGGCGTTGGCGTTCCCTTCGATGATCCCCTGATCGGTGACCATGGCGCCGGTATGCACGTTCACCCGGATCATCACCGCGCCGCATGCGGCGGCCACCCCGAGCGCCGCAACCGGATCGTTGCGCAGCACGTTGACTCCCAGCGGCCTGCTTGTGATGCGCCGCACCTCCGCCGCGATCACCGCCATCGCCGCTATCGTATGCGGCTCCACCATGGAGCGGCGGAACGGCACATCCCCGTAGTTCTCTATCATGATCGCATCGATGCCGCCGGCATCCAGCGCCACGGCGTCGGCAAGAGCGGCGTCGAGCACCGCATCGAGCGATCCGCCATAGCCGGGCGTGCCCGGCAGGGGCTTCAGATGGATCATGCCGACGATCGGCTTGCTGATCCCGGAAAGGAGAAAAGACATGAGATTTACGATTTTGGATTTTCGATTGGGGAGAAGAGGCCGTGGATGCCCGGGGAGACCGTGGGCGGAACGAAGGGGAGCACGAGAGATCGAATCGATCGCGGCGATCCGATCTCTCCGGCCATCAACGACATGTGAGGGGTGCTCCGACCGGCGGGCTCATCTGAAATTCGCTCTACGCTCTACAACCTAAGCACCTAGGGATATGTTTTCTGAGACCCCCGGTACTGTTCGCGCGGAGTTTGACTCCGTGCGAGGTGGTAGCAGCGGGGGTCGCGGAGTCGAACTCCGAGACAACACCGAAGAAGAATGTCGGAAAACTTTCTCCCAGGTACTTAAGCACTACTATCTACGCCCTCTTACATCGGCAGATCCAATCCGGGGATATCCGGCATCAGCCCGCGCGTGGCATCGCCGATATCGTTGTTTGCCATCTCGGCGGCGGCCTCCATCGCCTTGTTGATCGTGGAGATCAGCAGATCCTCCACCATCTCCTTGTCCTCGCCGGAAAGGGCCTCGGGGCTCAGCTCCAGCCTGGTGATGCGGCGTTGCCCGTTCACCGTCACCCGCACCAGCCCGCCGCCGCCGGTCTCGGTAACCGTTTTATGTTCCAGTGCCGCCTGCGCCTCGGCCATCTTCTGCTGCATCATCTGAAGCTGCTGCATTGCCTGCATCATCGGGTTCGACATCTCGCGATCTCCTGTTGAATGAACTGGTTTCGGATTGATCGCCAAAAGTACGAAGAGCCGGGGCGTTTATCTATGGCTTCAATGTCAGCCTCAGCGATGCTCCGGCGGGAATATCGAAGCCGATCATCGAACTCTCGTAGATATCGTTCGTTCCCGACCGGCGGTGCACTCGGGCACGGGAGTTGACCCTGGGATCAACCGGCAACCAGGCCGAATAAAGGAGAGTGATGTATGATGGAACGACCGAAACGAGCCGGAGCGGCCCGCCCGCCCAGAGAGGGCCAGATCGCCGCCGGTGTCCCTGCCGATGACCCGGCCAAGAAGCCGATCGATATCGATCTGATGATGGACCGCATCCGCGCGGCGGTAGCGCCCTATGCCACCGCCGCGCTGTTCGAGCTGTTCGATGAGGGCTATTCCACGCCGTTCGAACAGCTTGTGGCCTGCATCATCTCCATCCGCACCTACGACGAGGTGATGATCGTCACGGCGCGGGAGCTGTTCAAGCATGCGCGTACCCCGGCCGCGATGGCGAAGATGGACCCCGACCGTATCGACGAGCTGATAAGCGCCAGCACGTTCCATGAGGGGAAGGCCCGGCAGATCCACGCCATCGCCGTGCGGTGCGTGGAGGAGTTCGGCGGGGAGCTTCCCTGCGACGAGGCCACCATGCTCTCGTTTCACGGGGTGGGCCCCAAGTGCACCAATCTGGTGCTCGGCATCGCCTGCGGCCAGCCGAAGATCGGCGTGGATATCCATGTGCACCGCGTCACCAACCGCTGGGGCTATGTTCAGGCGCGGACGCCGGAGCGCACCATGCTGGCACTGGAGAAGACTCTGCCGGAACAATACTGGGTGGAGATCAACCGGCTGCTGGTGCCGTTCGGCAAACATATCTGCACCGGCACACTCCCCAAATGCTCCTCCTGCCCGGTGCTGGAGATGTGCCAGCAGGTGGGGGTGGAACGGCACCGGTAGCGGATGGGCGTTGGTGGCTGCTAGGTGATAGCTGCCCCTGGTAGATGATCCCTGCCGGCGGGAGAGGATGGAAGTGCATCCCCCCCGGCATGGTTCCTCCTCTTCCCTCATGTCTCCTTTCCGCCTCCGTACCCCCGGTTTCAGGCACCGGACACCCGGCCCCGGACTCCGCTCCTCTTCTCCCCCGATAGAAGATTTCTCCCCCTTTCCCTCCTCCGAAAAAAAGTCGCTCGGCAGGCATATTTTTCATTTGCACCTATCCTTTAGGGTGGTAAATTCGCGGCACTTCCGGTGTTCACTGCGAGCATGGCTGCTGCCCCGCTGCGGGCGCGTCAACTCCGCGTAACACCTCCTTTGCATCCGGCATGTGACGGACCTGTTCGATAACTTCATTCAATTCATACCGGCATCGCCATCCCGGCCGGGTGGCGGGGATCAGCCTCCAGTCAATACCCATCCGGCCGGGAATCCGGGCGCATTATCTCCAGAAGATGTGCCCGGCAATCAGGCCGATACGTCCCTACCTGACAGGGGGACTATGATGGCGGTGCCGGTATGGAATATTCAACACGTAGATAGATAACAAGGAGCTTTTATGAGCAACTCCGAGGGAACGACCACCAGCCAGATCGAAGCCACGGCCATGAGCCAGGAGATCCAGTACCTGCCGGGAACCTTCTGCTGGTGGGAGCTTGCCACCTACGACGGACCGGCCGCCAGGGACTTCTATACCAGCCTCTTCGGCTGGACCACCATGGAGACTCCGATGACCGACGGCGTTTATACCCTGTTTCAGGTGGATGGAAAGGATGCTGCCGCCATGCACCAGATGGGGCAGGATATGAAGGATAAGGGCGTTCCCCCGAATTGGCTCTCCTATATCTATGTTACCAGCGCCGATGAGGCCGCCGCCAGGGTGGCCGAAAACGGCGGTACCCTCCTTATGGGCCCGTTCGATGTGGGCGAGCATGGCCGCATGGCCGTGATTCAGGACCCCACCGGCGCAGTGGTGGCCCTCTGGGAGCCGAAGGCGTATCGCGGCGCGGCTCATGCCTGCAAGCCGGGCGGCGCTATCTGGAACGAGCTTATGACCAGCAGTGTCCAGGCCGCCGGCGAGTTCTATAGCAAGGTGCTGGGCTGGACCCTCAACCCCCAGCCGATGGGGGAGATGATGTACACGATGTTCGATGTCCCCGGCCTGAAAGGGGCCGCCGGCATGATGCAGAACGACCCCGCATGGGGCGATGTCCCCTCCCACTGGACCACCTATTTCTGGGTGACCGATTGCGATGCCACCGTCGCAAAGGCCAGGGAGCTGGGCGCCACCATCACCTTCGAGCCGATGGAGGTGGAGGGCGTGGGACGCATGGCCGGGATCATGGACCCGCAGGGGGCCAGCTTCGCCGTGGTGAAGATGGTCGATATGGACGGCGCCGGGGAGCCCTCGCAGGAGAATGCACCCGAATAAATGACGCCAGGGGATTCCATACGGACAACGGAATCCCGGCGGCGGGACAGCTCCCGGCCGGTAGGGGAGGAGCTTCGCGCAGCGGAGTTCTGATGGAATTCCCTGATGAGCGATCGCTCCCTCTTCGCTGGCAGGGAGCCGATGCGCACGATCACGGATACGGTTTCTGCTATCAGGGGCGGCCTCGGGCCGCCCCTCGGCATTTCCAGGGTCGCCGGGGAAAATTTTTACGGGCGCTTCCCGCTCTCGCCACGCGCAACCCGGCTCATATTCGTCCATCATATACGGACGGCATTCACCATCCTCCTGCCACCCGCTGCTGGCACGGAATGTACCCAGGCCCGTCTGCCGATGATGCTGATGTACCCGAACAGTTCACAACGCTGAAGAGAACAACGCCTAGATGAAAAGGTTCGATGGGTTGAAAAGAGCCATGCTCGCTGCTGCGAGCGTGATTGCCGGCGGGCTGATCCTGGCTGGAGCGGTGATATCCTTCCCGGCCGATGGATTTATCCGGACCTCGGAGAGACCTTCGACATATGATGGGCTGCGCGAGTATGTGCTGATGGCGCTTGCGCAGCCGGAGTTCGCCGGCCCCTCCCTCTCCAGGCAGATCCTGGGGGATGTGCGGCTGGAACTGTACGATGTTCAGGGACGGATGGTCTATTTCTCCTACCCGGAGAACGCTCTCCCCCCCGGACGCAATGAGGCGGTTTCCCGTATCATGATCGATCCGAAATCGGTGGAGCAGGCCCCGGAACGGAAAGGCTGGTTCCATTTCACCGACTATAAACTTGCCCGCACCCCCGAGCGGGGATCGTTCTTCCGCACGCCGGTGGAGAACCTGAAGATCGACTCGCAGCAGGTGCTCAGCTTCCCGTTCAAGGGTGTGACCTATACCCTCACGGTCTCCGAGATGGTCGATTTCATGACCAACCGGACCATCTACGGGGGGCATATCCGCACCTACTCCGGCGAGCGCCGCAACGGGCGGTATGTGGTCTTCGCCAATCATGGCGCGTTCGTCACCAAACCGGGCGAGCCCTCGCTCCTCCGCCTTACCGATACCCTCCTGCGCGATATCGATCCGCTGGACCGCGAGAAACGCATCCAGCGCCTGCTCGATCTGGTGACCGAGGAGGTGGCCTACGATTTCGAGGATGCCAGAAGCGGCCGCGAGACCCTGAAGAAAGCCGATGAGGTGCTGATGACCCGCCGCGCCGATTGCAGCAACAAGGTGATCCTCTTCGCCTCCATGCTGGAGCAGATCGGCGAGGACTATCTGCTGGTCTATACCCCCACCCATATCGCCGTGGCGGTGGAGCAGGGGGCATTTCCCCAGCGCAACGACCACTGGTTCGACTGGGAGGGGCGCCGCTGGATGATCGCCGAGACCACCGCGGGCGGGTTCCGAATCGGTTACGATCGCCTCGTCAACGATTTCGATGGAAGCCATATCCAGTTCGTGCAGCGTCCCAGCGAGCCCAACCGGATCGTGGCGCTGAACAGCGGACGCGAAGTGCAGTTCCAGTAATGGAGCCGGTTTCGGAAGATGAGCCCAAAGCCCTCATGCGCCTGCATGGGGGCTTTTTCGTTGATGCCCCGCCAGCTCGTTTTCGGGATGGTTCCGGGCTTCGCTCTTCCGTATCTTCGTCATTTTTGTCCGGTATTCGTTGACTGATACTCGGAGTATACCAATGGTCGTTCATCGTCTTCTTCCCCTGCTTCTCGTCCCCCTGTTCTGCGGTTTCATGCAGGATAAGTGGCGGATCTTCTCCCCGGACGAACGGTTCTCCATGGAATTTCCGAGGGAACCCAAACTCCAGCCGGAACCGGCCGGTACGGCAACGGCGATGACGGGAAAAACGTGGGTCTCGGCGCCGGATCAGCAGATCTATATGGTCGCGTACGTGGGTATGCCGGGAGAAATCCCCGCCAGCCGCCAGGATCTGTACGATACGCTTTTCTCGAAGATGATCGAGGGAATGCTGGATGGTAACAAAGGCAAGATGACGCTGATATCACAGAAGACCATGACCGTGGAAACAATGCCCGCCAGAGAGTTCGAAGGGAAAATTGTGCGGAAGCCCGACAAGGCCATTGCATTGAAGATCACTGCATTGATGCGGGGGCGGATCATCATCGCCCGCGACCGGATCTATGTCATATGCATGACGAATCTGGGGGGGAAGATTAATAGTGCTGTGGCCGATCGCTTCTTCGATTCCTTCAAGATCCTGAAGCCGTAGGCGCGGCATTCCGGTAAAATTCAATTTCAATGGAATTAATCTATCCATGCTGAATAACTGTAATACGATAACCCGCCCGGCGCTTGCGTTTTGTGCCGCCCTTCTTTTCTGCGGCTTCATGCAGGACGAGCGGGTGTTTCTATCCCCGGATAAGAAATTCTCGATTGAATTTCCGGCCAGGCTGGTGACCCCGGCCGAGGGGACGGAGATGGGGGAGGAGGAAGGAATTAGCATGATGGTGTGGGCTACGCAGATGACATCGTCGGGAGCCTTTGTGCTCATGTATTCCGATTCCCCCGAATTCCCTGATTCGCCTGATGAGGAGTTCCGCAGCCAGGTCTTTCAGAGTATGTACGAGGGGTTTCTCAGCACCGAGAGCGCCCACTACGAGATACTATCGGAGCGGGGGGTGAAATCAGGAGAATTCTTCGGAAGGGAATTCAAGGCCACCGGAGTGCTGGTGGCCGATTCATCCAGATTCTTCAGCAACGCGCAGATATTCATTGCCGGCAAGCGTACCTATCTGCTGGTTATGACCAATAAATCCCGGGAAATCGATTCGGTGGTGAGCACGCGTTTCTTCAACTCATTCAAGATTCTGAAAAAATAATCTCTCCTCCGGACCTCGGCTGCGAGCCGTCGCCCCAACCCCGCCCGGTTCCCGTGGCTGGCCTCGTTGTTGCATCCTTCCCTCGTCAAGCGAAAATCGTCAATCGTCAATGGTTCGGATATGAGCGAACGGTTCATCGGTGTTATTTCGGATACGCACGGTCTGCTGCGGCGGGAAGCGCTCGATGCCCTGCGGGGCGCGGAGCTTATCATTCATGCCGGGGATGTGGGCAGCCAGGTGATTCTTCAGGAACTGGAGGAGATAGCCCCCGTGGTGGCGATTCGTGGCAATATCGACAAAGCCCGCTGGGCCAGCACTCTCCCGGAGCGGGAGGTGGTGGAGGTTGGGGAGCATACGCTCTATATGCTCCACGATCTGAAGACGCTCGATATCGATCCGGTGATATCCGGCTTCAGCGCCGTTATCAGCGGGCACTCCCACAGGCCCGGAATCGAATGGCGGCAGGGGGTGCTCTATCTGAACCCCGGCAGCGCCGGCCCCAGGCGCTTCAACCTCCCGGCCACGGTGGCGCGGCTTACGATCGGCCATACCTCCCTGGAGCCCAGTCTCGTGGAACTGCCGGTCTGACGGTGAAGAATAACGCGAAGGCGCAACGAGATTATTTCCGATGCGCCTTCTGTGGTTTCCCGCGGGATATTCCTCTCACGCTGTCTACATTCCCCGATGATGCGCATTCGTAGATTTCATTGCCGCCAGGAGCATTTGGAACTGTTCCCTCCGGTGCGATAGATTCGCAGGTGTTCATCTGAGCTGCCCGCCCCCTGCATCCGGGCGCCGCCGCTCCATACGAGTCCTGCCGGCACTTATCCTCCGTGGGGGGCCGGCCGTATCACGATTTCCACCCGGCCGCGCTCCGGCGCGCATTTATCGATCACAAATTCCGCAGGAACCCCGGAGCCCGGAACGGATGCGCCCTCCGTTGCGCTTCCGTATCATCCTGCTGCCGGAGATCATCCGCGATCTGATGTTCGCGCGGGTGGCCGATGCCGTGGCTGCGATACGGAATTTCCCGGCGCGGCCCTTTCCCTCAATCACTGCTATTTCACGACAAATGACAGAACTAGAATTCCTACAGGCTGCATTTCGGGGGGAGCTGGATAGTGTGCGACGCTATGTGGAGGAGGGAGGGGATATCAACGTCACCAACAAGGCGGGCATGTCCGCGTTGATGCTTGCCATCTGGGAGAGCGGGCATACGGAGGTTGCCCGGTATCTCCTCGATACTGGAATCGATATGAGCATCCGGCAGAAGTCCAGCGGCTGGCGCGCCCTTACCTTCGCTGCGGTCAACGGGCATGCTGCCATACTCCGCACCCTCTTCGAGCGGGGAGACCGGCTGGAGGCTGCCGACTGGAAGGCGCTCCATTTCGCGGTGCAGTATCGTTCCCTGGAGACGGTGGCCGTGCTGCTGGAACATGGCGCCGATGCCGATACCCGCGACCAGGAGGGAAAGGTGCCGCTGATGCGCGCCGCCGGAAACAGCGATTCGGCGATGCTCGATCTGCTGCTGCGCCATGGTGCCGATCCCAATCTCTCCGATGAGACCGGGATGACACCCCTGATGTACGCCGCGCAGAAGGCGAACATCGATAATATCCGGCTGCTGATTGCCTCCGGCGCCGATGTGGATGCGCGTAACCGTGCCGGCGAGACCCCCCGCGCAATCGCCTACCGGAGAAAGCGGTCGAAGATCGCGGAGGAACTCAGCAGCAATGCCGGGGAGCCGGCATGAGCCGCGTTCGTGCGGTGGAACCCGCCGATGCCCCCGAGTGGCTCCGCATGCGATGCGCCCTGCTCACGGATGCCGATCCTGACGAGCTTGCCTCCGAGGTGAATGTTTTTTTCGATGCTCCCGGCGGAGCCGGCGTGCTGGTGTTGGAGCGCCCGGATGGGGGATTGATGGGCTTTATAGAGCTTTCCATCCGCCGCTATGCCGAGGGCTGTACGAGCGATAATGTCGGATATATCGAGGAGTGGTATGTGGACCCCGATGCGCGGGGCAATGGATACGGCGGAGCGCTGGTGGCGGCCGGAGAGGACTGGGCCCGCGCCCGTGGATGCAGCGAAATGGCATCCGATACAACCATCGCCAACGATGCCAGCATACGCGCTCACGGGGCGCTCGGATACCGGGAGGTGGAGCGCCTTGTGGCCTTCCGAAAAGCCTTGAAATAATTGCCGGCGGCCCCGTAGCGCAATAAATAAAAAATGGCGCTGGCCGCAGAGAGTGCAACGGAACAAGGAAGAGCATCACATGGCGGATGCTCTTCTGTGTTTCATATACTCCGCGGTTGCCCGTGAGATCTATCTCACGACAACCCTTGTACATGCTTTCCGCGTTCGTTGCGCGTGCGCCTCTTTGCGTGCACCATTCATCTCCGCACCGCCGGCCGAACATCCAGCATCGGACATTAGAACACGTAGCCCAGCAGCCAGTACAGTATGATGAACACGATGATGGTGCCCACACAGCCGAAGCCGGCCTTTCTTGCTCCCCATCCGGCTATCAATCCACGAAGAAGATTCCGCATTGTTTCTGCTCCCTGTTCGTTCGCAAGTATGTAAGTTCGCGCGCCGGATGTCCCGGCGTCATTCTAAAACCAACCTCAAGCAAACTGCGGGCCGATTCTGCGCCCGCCCCGTTGTCCCTCTATGCACAGCCCAGTCTCCACCCCGATATTCCGGGACGATCTCGACGATGTAGAAGAATATGTGCTCTCCGGCGATATATGGCTCCGGACCGCAAGCTGCGGGGAGGGGCCGCCGCTCCTCTTCTGCCATGGCGGCCCCGGCGCCTGCGATAATCTGGCCCCGGTCGCTTCCATGATCGATGGTCTTGCACGTGCCCATCGATACGACCAGCGTGGCTGCGGCCGCTCCGGCCATGCCGACAGCAACCTCCTTGCCGATTCGGTTGCCGATATCGAGCGGTTGCGGGAACATTGGGGCTATGAACGATGGGGCCTGTGCGGGCATTCCTGGGGGGCATCGCTTGCCCTGCTGTATGCGCTGGCGCACCCGGAGCGGGTGGAGCGCCTTATCCTTCTTGCCACTACGGGCATACTCCCCATCGGCCCGGAATATCGCGCCGGGTGGCGCTCGCGGCTGACGCCGGAGGAGCTGGAGCATATCGACCGGCTCCGCTGCCGTATGGAGCATGCCGATGAGGAGACCCTGTACGCCCTGCGGCAGGAGGTGATGATGATGAAATTCAGAACCGATCTGGCCGATCCCGGTACGGCGCTGCAGCTTCCGGAGTACGACTGCCCGGTGAATTTCGGCGTCAATGCCGCGCTTGGAAGCCAGTGGGGGGAGCTGCTCGGGCAGGAGGAATTACGGAGCCGCGTGGCCGCCATCCGGGCTCCGGTGCTGATCCTGGCCGGCGCTGCCGATCCCCGCACCGATCTCGGCGCGCGTGATCTTGCCGGGCTTCTCCCGGATGCCCGTCTGGTGATGCTCCCTGGAGTGGGGCATTATCCCTGGCTGGAACATCCGGAACTGCTGTGTGCCGAGCTGCGCTCTGCTCTGTCGGCCTGATATCCGGTATCGTACATCGAAGATCCCGCAACGCTCTCGGGGGTCTGCCGGGAAGAGCGGTGATGCCATAATATTCAGGTAATGATAATCGGATATTCTTGCCGGTTCATTCATAACCCGATATGTCCGATGAAAAATTCGATGAAAAAACTGTCTGTTCTGCTTGCGGTTGCTGCGGCCTGCTCCGCGCCGGTTGCATCCGCACAGGGAAATTCCGGCGAGGTGATGATCGCCGGAGAATTGCGCCGTGTGATGCATGATGGCGATCTTTCCCGCTCCATCGCGCTGGATACTCTCCAGGGACGCCCCCAGCTGTATGCCCTGGGTCCTCTGGAGGGATTGCGCGGGGAGATCGTTATCCGCGATGGCGTGCCCCTGGTCTCGCGGGTCGAGGATGGCGCGGTCGCCGCCTCCTCTACATTTCATGCCGGGGCCGCATTCCTTGTCTACGCGCAGGTTCGCGAATGGCAGTCGGTGGAGATCCCCGCCGGCCTGGAAGGGGCCGCCGCTCTGGAACGCTTCATCCGCCAGGCCGCCGCCGATGCCGGAGTGGATGTCTCGCGCCCCTTTCCTTTTCTGATAAGCGGCGTGCCGGAGCTGGCGAAATTTCATGTGGTGGATAAGGGAACCGATCTTCCGCATTCGCCGGAGGAGCACGACCGGATCAATGTGGGGTTCGAGCTGCGCGACGAGATGGTGGAGATCGTCGGGTTCTATTCCGATGCGCATCATGGGATCTTCACCCATCATGACAGCAACGTGCATATGCATCTGCTTACACCGGATAAACGTACCGCCGGGCATCTGGATGAGCTGCGGATCAAACCGCATATGATCCTCTCCATTCCGGAATTCTAGCGGACCGGCGGCTATCCTTCAACTCCGACACCTGATATCCTGTGCGCATAACGTTTCTTGGAACGGGAGCCGGGCTCCCATCGCGGACACGCAACGTATCGAGCATGGCGCTCAGGCTCCCGCAGCGGCGCGAGATCTGGCTGTTCGATTGCGGTGAGGGAACCCAGCATCAGCTTTTGCGCAGCGATCTGCGCATCAGCCAGATCACCCGCATCTTCATCACCCATCTGCATGGCGATCATCTCTTCGGGCTTCCGGGATTGCTCGGCACATGCGGCCTGTCGGGCGATCCGGGCCGTATCGATATATATGGTCCGCCGGGACTGGAACGCTTCCTTTCGGTTGCGCTGGAGACCTCGCATTCCACGCCCGGATTTCCGGTCCAGGTGCATACCGTGCAGCCGGGAGAGGTCATCAGCGATGGAAATTGTACGGTGACGGCGCTTCCGCTGGAGCACCGCATACCGGCGTATGGCTACCGGGTGCGGGAGCGGGACCATCCCGGTGCGTTCGATGCGGCGGCCGCAGAGCGCATGGGCGTTCCTCCCGGTCCCCTGTATGGCCGCCTGAAGCAGGGGGAGAGCGTTACCCTTCCGGATGGCCGGATCGTGGATGGCGCGGTCCTCTGCGGCCCGCCGGAGCCGGGGCGGATTCTGGCCTACTGCACCGATACCACCTACTGCGCCGGTGCGGTGGAGCTTGCCCGCGATGCCGATCTGCTGGTGCATGAGGCCACGTTCTCCGCGCGCCATGAGGAACTTGCCATCCTCAGCGGGCATTCCACAGCGGAGATGGCCGCCAGAGTTGCAACGGAGGCCGCTGCCCGCGCGCTCATCATCACCCATCTCAGTTCCCGCTATGCGCCGGGAACCGCTATAGAACCGGAGGATCTGCTGCGGGAGGCCCGGGCGATCTTTCCGGCCACGGAACTGGCCGCCGACTTTATGGAGTACGAGGTGCCGCGAAGACGGGGATGACAGGGCGGGGATGCCCAAGTAATTATCCCTGCGCCGGATTATTTCGCTTCGATGAAATCCGTAATAAAAAAGGCGATTATATACCTGATAGACCCAACCATGTCAGATCCATCACGGGAAGCCCCGCAGGCGCCAAGAAAAATTCCGTATTTTCGCCGGCGCGGGGTCCCGTGGGGTTATTTTGTTTT
>JBMDXA010000060.1:0-1350 GCA_048594725.1 Candidatus Kapaibacteriota bacterium | reverse complement strand
CCAGATAAACCGGCATCACCTTTGTAATATGGGATTGTTTTACTGTGTCTTAATTTGCGCATGGGCCGTTAGGTCGTGTCAAATGCCCAGACCGGCTGGTATTGCGGCAGCACAGATTATGCATGGCATGTCGAGGCAGGCGGAGCATTAACGCGGTTAATGCTTCATTCACCATAAGGCGCGGATTTTGGAGCCAGCGGCGCGGCAATGCATTGCATTTATATCAAATGCGAGGCAGCCCCATGGCTTACCAGAACCCAATTCCCGACGCCTATATCGCCGAATTCCTCGATCTGGCGCGCTCGGCCAATGTCAGTTTCGAAATCGTCCACGACCGCCTGCACATGCGCATGGTCAATCCCGACTGGACCATGTGGTCGCCGATCCGGCACCTGCTCGATGAGATTGGGCAGGAACGGATCGAGGCGTTTGTGCGCAGGGAAGCAGCAGCGCAGGACGTGGTGGCGCGCAGTGCCGAAGCGAGCGCGGAGCGGCTGCATCTGGCGGTGGAGGTGATGCGGGGGTGAGGTGTTTGGGATACCCCCACCTAGCCTCCCCCTGATCAGGGGGAGGAACCCATCCAGTGCGCTACACCCTCCGCGATCTCCTCTTCTCCTCCCCTATTCAGGGGGAGGCCGGGTGGGGGTTCTCTTCTTCAATCCCAATGTTAATCTTGCGACGAGGAGCGCATATGGACGATCCCGTTACTTTCGCCCGCAGACTTCGCCGCGAACAGACCCCGGCCGAGCGCCGCTTCTGGGCGCTGCTTCATCCTTGGCGCAATAGGGGCCAGCATTGGAGACGCCAAGCGCTCATAGGTCCCTATGTGGTCGACTTCGTCTGTAAGCGGGAAAAGCTCATCGTCGAGATCGACGGCGAGACACATTTCTCCGCAGCAGGCGTCGTGCATGATCGGCAGCGGACAGCGTATATGGAGCAGCGCGGTTACAGGATTGTCCGCTTCACCAATGCCGAGGTGATGGGCGAGGCCGAGGGGGTGTTTGCGGTGATGGTGGGACTATTGGGAGCGCCGGGCGAAGGGCGGGAAGGTACCCCCACCTAGCCTCCCCCTGATAGGGGGTGGTACCTATCCAGTGCGCTATACCCGCAGCGATTCCCTCTTCGCCTCCCCCTTCTTCAGGGGGAGGCCGGGTGGGGGTTCCTCCTCGCCGCCCGTCAAAACAGCGTAGGCTGGGGCCTATCCTGATCTGGCGCCCCGCTCAAAATTACGGTTTGGGCTAAACCCTGCAGCACCCCCACCTAACCTCCCCCTGAAACAGGGGGAGGGACTGATCGAGTGTGCCGCGCCCTCAATGAATCACCTCTTCTCCTCCCCCTGCTTCAGGGGGA
>JBMDXA010000006.1:0-50953 GCA_048594725.1 Candidatus Kapaibacteriota bacterium | reverse complement strand
CGGCGGGCCTGGGCTTTATCGAGGCCCCCAGCCTGACCCTGCCCCGCCGCGCCGTGGGTCGGCGTGCGCGCTGGTCGTGGGAGTTTTCTGGCAATACGTTGCAGCGGCGGGTGGGGTGCCTTGCATGCCTGGCTTCATCGGCGCGGGCGCAGACGGGGCGCGGGCCCCGGCGAGCCGGCGCCGGTCTGCGCCCGCGCCGATCGATACGATGAAAGAGCGCAGTGTCGCTGCCGCGCTGGGCGCTGGCGTAAGCAGGAGCTGTGCGTAGAAACGATGTGGGTGTGATGCGTCGCGTCGCCAGCGCGTGGGAGGCCGGAGCGATACTGCGCGAAGCGATATCAAGCCGGGTGCGGTAATTCGAGGAAAAGGATATTGCCCGCAGACACCACGAGATCGCGGAGGAATTTTACCTCCATGGATGAGTTTGCCTCTTGATTATATTGCCATGATATTCTATAATCAGATAGCCACATTATGAACTCTCCTAGTGCCTGTGGCCTATCCGGTCCCGACACCCTCTCCGGCAACACTCCTCATCGGGTACGATTCGTTTTTGGTCGACGAAGGGACCATACGCTCTCCGGCAAGGCACTACCACATCATTCCATCTCTTCAGGAGGCTATCATGGAAGATCTGTCGAAACAAGTGGTACATGACGATGAAGAGAATCTGAGAGAGTCTATATCGGAAGGAGCATCCTCAGATATTACAACCGAGGAGGAATATGAGGGGGGCAGCTCAGGGCCGGCTATCGTCCTGACGCATGAAGAATCCGCCGAAATCGTCCGCGAGTACAACATACTGTATGGTTTGATCGAAGGTGTCCGCAGCTACGTACTCCAGCAGGACGTGGCTGATGGCACCGAGGCCCTGTGCGAAGGGCTGTTCTATCAGAGCACTCGAATGCTGCGTAAGCTGGAGCTTCTCAAACGGAAGCTCGTGGTATCATAACTACCCCAGGCTGGAGATGCTGACCGTCATCTCCGGCCCGCCTTTTTCTCTCCGCTCAGCGCCGCATCGATATCTCGCCGTGAATAGAGTACACGCCGGCCGATCTGTCTCGGCTTGAGGACGCCACGTTTCGCATAATTCCGTAATGTCAAAAGGCTCACCCGGAGGAGAGCTGCTGCTTCCTCTCGGGAGATATATTCCTCGGCGGTATCCTTCTTTTCCTGGGACCCGAGCTTCTCTTCGAGGGCTTCGGCTACTGCCAGCCGGATCATCGCCCGAAGGTCGTCTATGGTGATGGGAAGCATCGTAAATGCCTGCATAGGTTCACTCCACTGTCGCTGATTATAGAATACGGTCGGTCCTCATGGCCGATACCGCAGTCGTTCTCGTCGTGAACGTAAAACAGGGAAAAGAGAGGCCAAAATTCAGATTGCTTTCCCATCGTTTTCAACAGGAAATAATTCTTTCTATTACTTGTTATACCGTGTGGAGATTTCTCAGTATCTCTCCATGGTCGCATCTGATGGCTCACGGCGACGATTGCGTCTCCGGCCTGCTCCAGGCTGAACGCAGCTCGCGAGCCGCTACCACATTGGTCACGCCGATATATCGCTGGAAGGATTTCATATCCTTATGCCCTGTGATCTTCATCACCGCTTCCGGGCGCATCCCGCGTTCCAGGGAAAGCGTGACGAACGTACGGCGGCCGGTGTGAGTGCCGATCAGTTCATATTTCGGAAACGTGTGTTCTATGCGTTGCGTGCTGCGATACTCTATCGTCGAGCATGGAGTGTCGATACCGGCTGATTGCGCCAGTTCCTTCAGATATTTATTCATCTTCTGATTCGACAGCACACGGATCTGCATATCGGGATAGCGGCCGAGGATCTCTCTTGTTTCCGGGAGCAGGGGTATGGTGATGGGCTCGCTCGTCTTCTGCGTGACGATCCGGATCGCGTCCCCCTGGATATGAGCGGGCTTCAGACTCTGGAGATCGGAATAACGCAGCGAGGTATAGCACTGCAACAGGAAGAGGTCCCGCACATGTGCGAGCCGGGGATTGCCCGAGAGGTTCAACCCGTGCAAGGAATCCAGCTCCTCCTGAGAGAGCGCGACGACCGGGGGATCGTACTTCTTGATCGTGAACTGCTCGTACTGCGAGGATGTATGCAGTCCTCGCTCACGGGCATCTTTCACGAACACCTTCAGGTTTTTGATCATGTTCCATGCACCATTGTTGTTGCGTTCGACGATATTAAGCAGATACCCTGTGAAGCGCTCGAAGAACATGCTATCCATTTCCTCGAAGGAGAGTTCGATCTGATAGGCTTCCGCGAACTTGCGGAGATGTTCCTTGGTGACCTTGTAGTTCTTGATGGTGCCCTGCTGAACTCTGGTCCGTGATCGTTCGATGAAATCCTCGAAGCAGGCCAGCACATCGATCTGAGTTACGGATTCGTTCGTATCGGCAGGGTAGAGACGCTCACGGATGAGCTGTGGAGTCGGGGTAGTTCCTGCTCTGCGCAACTCGGCGTAGATGTTCATGACCGTTTCTGCCATCCAATCGAGTTGATCGTTGATAGCTACCTCGAATAGAACCCCGCGCTTGACTCGCTGTCTGGTGAAGCTCCAGTGCATCGGAGCGATCGACAGGCCGGTGGAGAGTTTCAGGCGCTGTCGATCGAAGAAGAAGAAGAGGTAGATCAAGGTCTCTCCCCGGCCTCCGGGCTTCTTCAGATAGAACGTTGGTTTCCCGATCATGGCTATATCAGAGGGTAGAAGGATAAAGGTCCAACGGTAGAATTATGAATACAAAAGTATAAATAGAAGATATGCGGGGGAAGCCAGGGGGGAAATTCACCCTGCTTTCACCTTCTTCGTAATAGGCTCGGTTAGCTGAGGGAGTGGGGTGAGAACCGGCGGATTTGGCTCGAAAGAGCAACTAAGGGTAAGGGAGGATCAGTAGAGGAGAGTATATTCGAGTCCCAGCGAGATCACATGGAGCCGCGAAATCGTCAAGATTTCGCGGCTTTTGTGTTGTTGGGCCGGGCGGAGGGCGAAATGATAAAAGCCTGGCATAACCAGGAACTTCCTGGAGATCGGTGCCGGGATCACTGCGGCGTTCGGCGGTCACGATAACATTCGATAGTATATTCAAGGCATACGATCTTTTATCCTGTTCTATTCCTTTTCCATCCCTTCCAGGCGCGCATGGATGGGGAGAGGTTCTCCTCAGAGTACTCTGTAATGAAGTGACGGAATCATGGAAACATTTGAAGTCATAGTAGCAAGTTCCCCGGATAGGGAGCGGCTGGTGGCCGAGATCTGGTTTGGAAATATTCATATAGCAGAGATCCGTTTTGACGAAGCGGAGCCGGAGATCACATTATACGCCGGCCAGGATGGGGTGCTACTCCCGCTTGATGGATTTCTGGTGGCGCTGGAGAATGCAAGAGTGAAACTGTGTGGTGAAGATTGAGAATCCGTTGATCAGAATGTTTCAGGAGCGAAGGGAGAACCGGGCGGAGCGGTCCGGTTGGAACGTTCATCATCGGTACCAGGAAAAGGTGCTCTTGTAAGAAAATCGCACGGGCCGCTTCTTTAGCGGCTTCGCTTTTTTATAACTGTGTATCCTGTCAACAAAGACGCCTCAATTCGGAGGCATTCTCCCGGAATCCGGTTGCCAGGAATCACAAGGGGGGTGCCGCCGCACTTCATATATATTATTCTTGCCATCCTCGTTCTGGCGCTAGAGGATATACTACGTCCTGGCATCTTTATATATGAGCCATAATTATGATTAGGAGTGCTATGACTCGTCTGGAAAAAATCCTCTCCATAGCTGGCGATCCTATCATCACCAGCGCTCCCGTTGAGAGTAAGGTTGCACAGATACTGGAAGGCAGGCTGGGGGAGGAATTGCAATGGATTCTCGCCAGGAAGAACGGATTTTTTGCATTTGAATCCGCGCTCCATCTGTTTCCCCTGGGAGCCGTACCCGGAGTAGTCGATCTGGAGCAGTGGAACTCGCCGGATCTCTGGCGTGATGAGTATGGCGATCTTGCGAAGGATCTATTCTTCTTCGCCGAGGATATATTCGGCGGGCAGTTCTGCATTCATGGAAATATTATCGGGTACTTCGATTCGGAAACAGGAGAGGTAGAGAAACTTGCGGAGTCGTTCGAAGAGTGGGCGGATAAGATCTTAGCAGATTATGAGGTCTTGACAGGCTATCCACTCGCACATGAATGGCAGCTCCGGCATGGGCCGATCCCGAATAATCATCGCCTTATCCCGGTTCAGTTCTTTGTTACTGGCGGGGAGTATACAGTCGCCAATCTCAAGCTTGCCGAAGCAAGTGAGGGGATGAAAATCCGTGGGCCTTTTGCACAATACATTAAAGATCTGCCTGATGGTACCCGGATCGAAATTAAGATCATAGAGTGATTGTGGTATCCATCGCTCTACACGAGATCTACGGATCCCAGTGCGAGGATGTATACTCTGTACGAGGCGCATGAGTGCGTTGGCTCCGGATCTTGCTATGATAATCCAGCAATGAAAAAGCCCGGCTGCAGGCCGCCGGGCTTCATCGATACAAAAGGAATATCACGCGCTGTTCACTTCAGCTTGTCGGCGAATTTCTGCCGCACCTTGTCGATCTTCGGCGATATCACCGCCTGGCAGTAGGGCTGCGAGGAATTACGTTTGTAATACTGGTCGTGATAGCTCTCGGCCGCGTAGAAGGCGCTGAAAGGGGCTACCTGGGTAACAACCGGATCGCTCCACACATGCTCGGCCGTCAGTTCGGCTATCACCTCGTCGGCCGCCTTCTTCTGTTCGGGGGAATTATAGAAGATCGCGGAGCGATATTGCGTTCCCACATCAGCCCCCTGCCTGTTGAGCGTGGTGGGGTCATGAATGGTGAAGAGCACATACAGCAGATCGCGATAGGAAATCACCTTGGGGTCGAACGTTACCTGCACCGCCTCTGCATGTCCCGTTGTTCCGGTGCCGACTTGTTCGTACGTCGGGTTGTCGGTCTCTCCACCCGAATATCCGGACTGCACCTTCCGCACGCCCCGAAGCTCGTCGAACGCCGCCTCCATGCACCAGAAGCAGCCGCCTGCAAGCGTCGCAACCTCAAGGGTGCTATCGGAATCCGGGATACCCTTCACCGATGCGGTTTCGCGAGCGTCGCCGGGAGAAGACTTGTCGTCGGCAGAGGATGACTGGCATGCCGCCAGCAACAGGGGAACGATCATGGCAAGAAGAGGAAGAAAACCGAACCTGACAACTTTCATGATAGGTTTTGCAAAAGAAGAATCATGGAACGAAAGGGG
Source organism: Candidatus Kapaibacteriota bacterium (assembly GCA_048594725.1). Classification (GTDB taxonomy): domain Bacteria; phylum Bacteroidota; class Ignavibacteria; order OLB7; family OLB7; genus JAFDZV01. Next base: position 45,658 of record JBMDXA010000006.1, on the reverse strand, counting down.
CGACGCCACGCCATACGCTGAATCTTGCGATCGAAGCCACGTGATGCCGTCTATACTATGACTCCCGATTCCCGCCGATTATTGCCTTGCCGCCACTCCATTCCACGTACGGCAGAGGGAGGGGCAGCCGGCTCGGGGGCGTAGCGGGTGAGGATGGTATATCGCCGGCTGCTCCATGAATATTCAATCCTTGCATCATCAGGGCGCTGATGGAGCCTACCGATACGCCCCCGAAAAAAAGTTTTGGCGGGCTGTCGATTTCGCCGTAGCTCGTCCGACATAGTAGTAAAGCGAGGCCCGGGAGCCCGGCCGGAGTTCGGCCGGCGGCCGGGTCTCCATCTGGAAAATCATAAGGAGATACTACGATGCGTTTCATGATGCTCATCAAGTCCGACGCGATGGCCGAGTCCGGAGCGATGCCCGATGTGGAGATCCTTACGGCGATGGGGAAGTACAACGAGGAGCTTATCAACGCCGGCAAGATGCTCGCCGGCGAGGGGCTCCATCCGAGTTCCAGGGGGTTCCGCGTTACCAATGCCGGCGGCAGGATCACGGTGACCGATGGTCCCTTCCCCGAGGTCAAGGATCTGGTCGCAGGCTTCTGGATGATCCGGGCGGATTCGCTTCAGGAGGCGGCCGGGTGGGCAACGCGGGTTCCCTTCGATAAGGATGGCCCGTCGGCTACAAGCGGGGGGGAGGGGCAGATCGAGGTCCGGCGCGTCTTCGAGCTGGAGGATTTTCCGGTCAATGAAAACGAATCCGGATGGCGCGAGCAGGAGTCGGAGCTTCGCCAGGAGAGCCAGGAGAAAGGGGCGCCGCCGCTGGTTCCCGGAGCGATGCGCTATATGCTCATCATGAAGGGAAATGCCGAGTACGAGGCAGGGGCGATGCCGGACGAGAAGGCGATGGCCGACATGGGTGCATGCATCCAGGAGATGGCCGATGCCGGGGTCTTTATCGCTGCCGAAGGACTTCATCCCACCTCCAGGGGAGCACGCGTCATCTTCTCCAATGGCAAGCCGGTCGTCACCGACGGGCCGTTCCCCGAGACCAAGGAGCTGTTCGCCGGCTATACGATCATCCAGGTGAACTCGAAGGAGGAGGCGCTGGAATGGGCCAGGAAGCAGATACTGGCGAATGGCGATGGGCAGATCGAGGTGCGCCAGGTATTCACCGAGGCCGATTTCCCCCCGGAGCTTATCGAGAAGGCGCCGGAGATGTTCGAGGCCGAGCGGCAGTTCCGCGAACGCCACGGACTCTGATAGCGTCCCGTTCGGATGACTGATATCGAGCCGGCCGGAGGCACCCGCGAGCGATATTCTCGCCGGCGGGTGCCCCAATGCCGGAATCCGGCATCTACCACGAGCCGTTCCAGGGGATCGGATATGGTTCGTGGGGTCCGCCCGGAGACTCCGGAATGATGGACCGTATGGATGAGCGCATTGCAACTTCTCCTCCTGAAGCGAGCCTGCCACGGCGACCGATGAGCAAATGTATCGAAGTGTGATGAACCGCAGAAAGTTGATTTAGGGTAGAGTTTAGGGTATATATTCGCGCCGCGGTTGATTCAACGGCAACACGGCTGAGCTCGATGGCGGCCCGCGAACCGGAGAACGCGGGTCGGAGTCGGGGAGAAACCGTCCGGAGCCGGTGACGGCCCCTTACAACAGGCGGATCGATCATTCATCTATCAACATCAAAGGAGTCCCCAATGCAGGTAGTTCCGTATCTCAACTTCAACGGAGATTGCAAGGAAGCATTCACCTTCTACGCGGAGTGCCTTGGCGGCACCATCACGGCGATGATGACCCACGGCGAAACGGAGATGGCCCAGCATCTGCCGGCCGAGTGGCACGATCGTATCATGCATGCCAAGATGCAGATCGGCGAGGCCACCCTGATGGCCTCCGATGGCCGTCCCGGCGAAACGGTGAAGCCGCATGGGATCTATGTAACGCTTCAGGTGGATACTCCGGAGGAGGCCGAGCGCATCTTCACTGCGCTGGCGGAGAACGGATCGGTGGAGATGCCGATTCAGAAGACCTTCTGGTCGGAGCGCTTCGGGATGACGACCGACCGGTTCGGGACGCCCTGGATGATAAACTGCGATACCCAGCAGGGAGCCTGATAACGACTTGTTCCGGGGGCGCCTCTGCCGGCGTCCCCGGAGCATCCAGTTCGTGTCGTACGCCGGCATTGCAGTTCCGGACGCGGTACGAAAAGCAGGTTCCTTCAGCGGACGCCCGGTGATGATCCGGTTTCCCGCTGGCGGAACGCCCCGGCAGAAGTATCTTCGCCAGTCTCTTCCAGCTCGTTCTCCCCACCGGCACACGGTCCGCCGTTCCGCATGGAAAAAGGACCGCATGGGTGCGTGCCCGATCCCCGCTCCATCCTACTGTTCTTCGAATATCTCTTCAGAATACTACAGGTGATGGTATGCAATACATGCTGCTTGTCTACGGCAGGGAGGGGCTCTGGGAGGATATGTCCGGCGAAGAGGCCGCACAGCTCCACGACGCGCGTGACGCGTGGGTGCAGGATCTGGTCAAAAGCGGGCATATCCGCTCCGTTGCCGGTCTGCATCCGGTCTCAACCGCAACCACCCTCCGTCACAGCGATGGCCGGGTGATTATCACCGATGGGCCCTTCGCCGAAACCGGCGAGGTGCTTGGAGGATATCAGATGGTGGAATGCAGAAACCTGGACGAAGCTATCGCAATCGCGTCGCGCTTTCCGGCGCTTCGGGCCGGCTTCTCGATGGAAGTACGGCCGGTGATGCCCCAATGAATATCGGCGATCTCCACCGGCGTGAATACGGGCATATCCTTGCCAGCCTTATCCGCGTGGTGCGCGATATCACGCTGGCCGAGGATGCCCTGCAGGAGGCCTTTGCCGCCGCGGTAGAGCAGTGGCCCGTTACGGGGCCGCCGCTCAACCCTGTGGGCTGGCTTATGAGAGCCGCGCGCAACAAGGCCATCGACCAGATACGCCACCGGACGATGGCCCAGGAGAAACAGGAGGAGCTTGCCGCCGCCATCGCAGCCGATGAAACCACGCCGGTGCCGCTCGATTCGCTCCGGCTGATTTTCACCTGCTGCCACCCGGCACTGGCGCCGGAGGCACAGGTGGCGCTTACGCTCCGCACCGTCTGCGGGCTGAGCACCGAGGAGATCGCCCGCGCGTTCCTGGTTCCGGTTCCCACGCTGGCCCAGCGGCTGGTGCGCGCCAAGTCCAAAATCAAACTTGCCGGCATCCCCTACGAGGTGCCGGCCGACGAGGAACTGGCCGGGCGGCTCGGGACCGCCCTTGCGGTGGTCTATCTGGTCTTCAACGAAGGCTATGCGGCCAGTTTCGGCAGCGATCTTGTCCGCGCCGATCTCTGTGCCGAGGCCATCCGGCTGGGACGGGAGCTGGCAGCGCTTCTGCCGGCCGAGCGGGAGATCCGCGGCCTGCTGGCGCTGATGCTTCTGAACGATGCGCGCCGCGCGGCCCGCACCGATGCTGCCGGCTCCATCGTCACGCTGGAAGAGCAGGATCGCTCGGCATGGGATCAGGAGAAGATCGCGGAGGGGGTGGCCCTGGTGGAGCGGGCCCTGCGCGGAGGTTCGCCGGGGCCGTACGCGGTTCAGGCGGCCATCGCGGCGCTGCATGCCACGGCCCCGTCGGTGGAGCAGACCGACTGGCCGCAGATAGCGGCGCTCTACGGCGAACTGGTGCGGCTGTATCCGTCGCCGGTGGTGGAGCTTAATCGTGCCGTGGCAATCGCGATGGCCCATGGTTACGAGCAGGGGCTGGCGCTCCTGGAGAGGATCGATCTTCCCGGCTATCACCTGCTTCCGGCCGCGCGTGCCGATCTGCTGCGCCGTCTGGGCCGCTTCCCCCAGGCCGCAATGGCCTACCGCGAGGCGCTGGCGCTGGCGGGCAACGAGGCGGAGCGGCGGTTTCTGGAGCGGCGTCTGGCGGAGGTGTGGGGCGCGGCGCCGTAGCCACGGTGCCGGGAGATCCGCCGGGGGGGAGAGATGGCTTCTCTCAGCGGGCGCCCAGCTTCTCCCGCAAACGATCGATCTGTGCGTCACGATCGGATAGCTCCGGATAATAGGCCAATGGTTCCCCGAGAATTCTTCCGATATAATAGGCCGCCGCGTCCTTGACGCGATATCGGTATGCATTCCCCACGGTGGCTTCGCGGCTCCCCTGATAGTGGAGGATGGTTTCATCGTCCAGCAATCCGGAAAGCGGGGTGATGGCCTTTTCTCCTATGGTGAGAAAAGCTATTCCAACGGGGCCTTCATCCTCGTGCTGGTACAGCAGTCCCCACGAATTCGCCATGCCCGTGCGATCGTTCTTCAGGGCATCGGCATAGATTTCGGCCACCATTTCCGGCGCATGCCGCCGCATAAAGAGAATATCCTTCCTGAAGAATATTTCGGCCGCCAGGAATCTGGCTTCGCTGGAGATTGACGTGTCTGCCAGCACGCTATCCAGGAGCGGGCGATTGTCCGGATTATCCCAGATGTTGTCGATGGTCCGGTCGTGCATCGGGTAGATGAAGAACTCCCCGAAGGTGCGATCGACGAGTTTTCGCGCGAATTCGGCTGTGGTTTCGGTAGTCATCGGGCTGGCTGTTCCTGTGGTTGCATGCAGGAGTATCGCTGCGGCAACTATGGATGAGATAATTCCGTTTGATCTGTTCATACTGCCGAATGCTCCTGGCGGCGGGCACGGCCCTTCCCGGACCGTGCCTGCATCTATTCCGCACTATTATTTCGGGATGGGGAGATCCTTCGTATCGGCGCCATCGCCCTTATCCTTGACGTCCGAGTTCTTCACGAACACGATTTTTCCCGATCCGGTGCCATCGGCCTTCAGGACTTCGGCTTTGATGGATGGCGATGAGCCCCACATCACTGTTGAAAGCTGCTTGAGTTTACTTCCCTTTGCCAGCTTTTCGGTGCCGGATGCATCGCCTTTCAGTACTGTGGCTTCGGGATCGGCGGTTACTTCAACGGTTCCGCGAGTTTTTCCTGCATTCCACAGTTTTGCCGCTTCGATGAAATTGCTCGTCGGCGTTCCCTTCGAGGCCAGGCTTATATCGTATTTGGTGACTGTGGGGGCTGCGGTCGTTCCCTCCATCGTGTAGCCCCATGTGACGGAGCCATAGTAGGTACCACTGTCCGCACCATCGATCGCGAATGCCGTGCTTTCGAACATCTTGCCCTCCCCTTTGTTCTTTCCTCCTTTGGGGGTATCCAGCAATACCGCAGAATGTTTCTTTTTGGCAGCGTCCGTCGGCTTTTCCTTGAAGCAGTATCCCATTTCTCCGACCCTCTTATCGGCCGATTGCACAGTATCCTTTAACTCCTTGGTTGCGCCAAGGTTGACATCTTCCGTATAGATCGGGGTATTGAGCTCGCTGAGCTGGTCGATGGCATACCCCGCCGCGGATTTTCCGGTGTCTACCATCTTGGTTGCCTGGTTCGGATCGATGGCATAGGCCTGGCCGCTGGCCGCCGTCTTTTTAAGACTCTGGGAAAACGCGATTTTCGTTGCATCCACCTTGGCTTCGTTGGGGTGGAATTTCAACTCTATATCCACGCCTCTCCCATCCGCCTCTGCAAATTTCGTGGTTTCGAAATCGCCGAAATCGGTGGTGATTTTCTTGCGCTGCATCACTCCCGGCTGCGATGCTCCGGAGAACGGTGTGCGATTATCGCTCGCCGGTTGACCGTGATGATCCCCTCGCAGGGCGAGTGCGCCCATCCGGTCCGCCTCCTGTTCCAGTCCGGGATCATCGTTGACCGGCGCGCCGTGGGCCTGCACGCTTTCCGGTCCCACGCGGCCCTGCTTCTGCTGCACTACATGCCACGCCTCATGGGGGAGATGCTGTTCCTGCCCCTGCGCCAGATGGATATCGGTACCGCGTGCATAGGCGTGTGCCTGGAACCGGGCCGGCTCCGGGGAGTTCCAGTGCACGCGCACATCCTCCATCGAAAAGCCGGAAAGGCGTTCCACACCGCTTTTCAGGAGACTTGGCAGGCCGGTGCTGTTCTCGGCGGCGGCCGGTTTTCTCTGGATGAGCGATGGAGCCGGTTTTCTCTGTATCGTACCGGCAGGGGAGGCCGGTTTATGGAGTTGTTCGAATCCCATAGCAGTTCTCGCTAGTCATAGTGATCGGATCGCTTTGGCTCAGCCCGACCAGGAGATGCCGCGCTACCGGCGGACCGCATATGCCGGCCATGCCGGAACGGTAGAGAAATGAGTGTGGGGGCACGTCATGGTAGATGGCTGACAACGAAGGCAATATACGCTCTGCCGAGCGCGGGGGGCCAGAAAAATATTTCCGGCGGGGGAGAGACGGTGGCAGAACGTGTCCCGGGTTATGCCCTGCGCCGGGCCGCCATGGTCTGCGGGGCACGTTCTGCGTCTCGTAACCGGAATTTTTCCTATTCCTTTTCTGCCGTCTCTTCCTCGATCCGCTTCCGCTCCTTCTGCGCATTGGCCCTGGCCTGCTCCAGCAGCGTGCCGATCGGGGTGGCCGCAAGGCCGGCCGGATCACTCTGCCTGAGGCCGTCCACCATTGTGAAGAACGCCATGTATTCTCGGCTGGTGATCTCGCTCGACAGCCGGTATTCCAGCTCGCTGTCGGAGATGTCGCCGAAGCGGATATCACCCAGCGGTTTTCCCTGATAGCGGGCGTTGGGTGGAACCGGCACCGGCTCGGGGAGCACTTCCTTCCCCTTGGCGATCACCTCCCGCACGGTCATATCGGGGGATGCCTCGTAGCCGCCCCCCTGGCGGAACCAGAACTGCTCCTGCACCGTGAGCGTGTATTCCATCTCGGTTGCCATCACGGGCGACCCCTTCACTCCCTCTATTTTCGAATCGCGGATATCGCCGGCCGAACAGGAGGCCAGCATCATAAGAGCTGCACAGAAAACATGGAGGAGACGCATCTGATCTATCCTTTATCCTTGATGAGAGTGAAGCGAGAGACTACATGGAACCGGAAGCGGAACGGAAGGAAATCATCTCCGGGGCAGGATTATTCCGCTCCTCTGCTGCGGAGCATCTGCGCTATCTCCTCATGCTTCCATTGCACCGCATAGGAGAGCGGGGTTCTATTCTTGCCGTCGCGTGCGTTGAGGTCGGGGTTATGCTCCAGCAGCACTTTGACGATATCGGTCTGGCCGCTGCTTGCGGCCCGATGCAGCGCCGTCCGTCCGCTTGCCTCGCGGGCGTTGATATCGGCCCCTCCTGCGATCAGCGCCCTTATCACTGCGGAGTCCGGGGCCCAGAGGCTGATCGCCCGGTGGAGCGGCCTGGCTCCTTCATTGTCTTGCGCATTCGGATCGAGCCCCTGCCGTATCAGATAGGTGACTGCATCCTTGTCGTGCAGAGCGGCGGGGGTATGCAGCACCGTTGTGCCGTATATGTCCCGTACATCCAGGCGGGCGCCGGCCTGTACGAGGAGTTGTATCGCTTCCAGGCCGCCCCCCATCAGTTGCAGTATCGGCGTCTCCTTCCCGTGTTTGCTGGCGATGTTGGGATCGGCGCCATGCTTCAGAAGCAGCCGTATCACCGGAAGTGAATTCGTGATCCGCGCGGCGTCATGGAGCGGGGTGGTGCCGTTTGCATCGGTGGCGTTCGGGTCGGCCCCCGCTTCCAGCAGGATCGCCACCGCATCGCTGTGCTCCTGGTTGGCGGCCATGCTCAGAGCGTCACTCCCGTTGACGGCGGCGCCTCCCTTGATGAGCGCGCGTATCACTGCCGCGCGGTTGAGATAGGAGTCGCATCGTGCGGCATTACGCAACGGCGGATATCCCTTTGCGAGATTGGCGTTGGCATCGGCGCCACGTTCCAGCAGCAGTTCCACAACAGCCGCATGGCCGTAGAGCGCCGCATAGTGCAGGGGGGTATCCAGATCCGTATTAGCCGCATTCACCGGCGCGCCATGATCCAGCAGCACCGCTGCCGCGTCCCTGTGGCCGCACGCTGCGGCCCAGTGCAGCGGTGTATTTGCATCGGGGGCGGGTATTCCGGTGGATTCCGGGGTTGCAACGGCTACTTCAAACAACGATTCCTGCTTCTCCGGATTCGGCGTGTGATCGCTCTGTTCCTCCGCCGCCATTTCCATCCTGCTTGTTCCCCGTACGTCGCGGGCCTCGGCATTTGCCCCCTGCTCCAGAAGATAGCGCACCACATCGGTGCGTCCCCGGCTGGCCGCCCAGTGCAGCGCGGTGATGCCGAATTTGTCCGTTGCCGTGGCGAGCGACCCGTCGGCCTCCACCAGCTGCCGTACCGTTGCAAGGTCCCCCTTGTATGCGGCATAGAATACCGGCTGCGCGGCGAGCGGCAGCAGGGAGATGGAGCAGGTCGCAAGGAGGACTATGAACGTGCCGGTGCCCAGGGCGCGTCCTTTCATGGGAGCATGTATCATGATCGATCTGGTCTGCCGGATGCGGTCTGTCCGCTGCCGGGAATATGAAGATGAAGCCGGAGAACGTTTGCAGAACGGTAATGATAGCACACGGGCGGCTGACAGAAAAGGGATTGTTTCATATACGGTTCGGTGCGGCCGGCTCAGAACCTCGCCGTCGCGGTGAAATATCCCCATTGCATCGAACGCTCCCCGTACCGTAGGATGCCCCCTTCGGCTCCCCGGAAGATGGAATATCCCGCGCCGAGCGCCAGCCACTCCGCTACCGAATACTCCGCCTCGATATCGATCTCGCTGCCGATAGCCGTCAGCGGGGGAGCGTCGTTATCCATCCCGGCCCCGTATCGTGCCGGAACCGTTGCCAGCGAGAGTATGTGAATGCTCGCGCCGATGCCGAGACCCTCCAGCGGCCTCCCCGATATCGATGCGGCGATATCCTGCAGGCCCCCTTCATCGGTATCGCGGGGGATATCGGTGAACAGATCCATCGCCCCGTGGCGGCCGTGGGTTGTGGGGTAGAGGGTGCTGAATGCGCCGTAGGTATCGGTGGCGGGATTATCGCCGGAGGCCCGATCGTAACCCGCCGTTACGCGCAGCGCCAGGGCGCCCTCCATCGTATAGCCGATCCGCGCGCCGATCATATTCGCTCGTATCGGGATGCCGCCGTAGGCGCTGGTGGTATCGCCGAACATCTCTCCAAGCTGGAGCGCGCCACTGAGCTCCAGATCGAACCCCGCCGCCGAGGTACGCAGATAGACCCCGGGCGTATGCCTCTGCTGGGGTACCATGGCGCTTCCCGGATCATCGTAGAGATAATAGGCCTGGAGCGATCCCCCCAGCCATGCGGGGCTCCAGCTCGTCCAGATGCCGGTCAGAAACGCATCGCGCGCATACAGGAGCCGCTCCGGATGGCGCGCCAGCACGCCCCCCAGCAGATCCGCCCGCAGGTCGCCGGTTTCCGCGCGGATCACCGCCGCATCGAAGGCCTGCCCGGCGTTGCTCCAGTCGGCATCGCCGAGAAGCCGCCCGTCGGCATAGGAGAGGGTCTGGCGCCCCACCTTGATACCGAACGGCGTTCCGCCGATCCTCGGCGCCTCGATATATCCCAGCCGCAGGTCGAACATCGGCGCGCCGATGCCGGATGAAGCCCGCTCGTTGCCGAAGGTCCGTGTGTCCTGCAACTGCACCACCGCGCGCAGATCCTCCTGGAACGATGCGGCGATGCCGAGGCGTGTTCTCAGATGATGAACCGGATCATCGTCGCCGGGTGTGACGGAGCGGCGGCGGTCGGGCTGATGGCCGAATTCGCTCCGCTCGCGTATCTCGCCGTGTACCAGCACGGTCTGGGCATGGGCGGCGGAGCCGAGAAGAAGGAGAAGGGGGAGAAGTGATTTCATCGCCGGGGAATATCGGAAGAATTCAGAGAGCGCCGCCGTACGCGAAATGCCCGGATGGCGGCACCCCTGCAACCGGAGCCGCAGGGAGCCGTAGCTATGACGCGCCGCGCCGGTTTTGATTTCCATGGTGATACTTCTTCATCATGGCCGCGATGCTCCATTGCGAAGCTGGCCGGAATGTTCTACGTTCCCGGCGGTTGCAGTCCCGGACAGGATAGCGGCGGCGGCCGGGCCATCCCCAGGGAGCTTGGCTGCTGATTCCTCCGGTGCTATGTTTGCCGGACGCCATTTCCGCTGCGCTCCGCCATTCTCTACGATCCGGCATCGGGCGATGCATCTTCGCCGGATCGTTCCCTCCGGCCCTCAACCCGATATCTTCCCAAGCACTATGAACCTGTTATCGACCATCGGCCCGTATCCGTTGCTGGGGGGAGCACTGCTTCTGATGCCCGCGCTGCTGCATGCCCAGACCCCGGCGGTGGAATACAAGGGGGTGATCGGGGGGGATATGCCTATCACGATGAGCCTCCAGAGGAAGGTGGAGCGGATGGATGATGGAGGACAGATGGTGGATGTGACCCGCTACAGCGGATCGTACTGGTACGACACGCATGGCACGCCGGTTCGCCTGAGCGGCTTCACCACCCGCTACAACAGCCAGCCGGATGATCCGTTCGGGGTGATCCAGATCGAGGAGGAGACCGATGGGAACCGGACCGGCAGCTTCAGCGGGCAGATCACCTCCGGCGGCGTGTTCACCGGGAACTGGAATAATGCCGACTACACGAAGAGATATCCGTTCATCCTGTATCCGGTTTCTGCCGGAGGGGCCGGGGCGGCCAGGCGCGAACTGGAGGATCTTCTGGCCTTCTGGAAGGAATTTCAGGCGCTGGTGAAAAAAGATGACAAGGAAAAAATCGCCGATAAAACGGTGTTTCCCCTTCCCGGAAGCGGGTATGTGCTCGGCCGGTGGGACCGCGGGCTGGACCGGAAGGAATTTCTGAAGAATTATAAGAAGATATTCGGTCCGGAAGCCAGACGCACCGTGGAGAAGACAGGGCTGGCAGATATGTATCCCAGCGTGGTCTCCACCGAAAATCTCTGGGGTCTTCCCGGCGGAACCGTGCTCTATTTCATGGTGTTCGATTCCGGGCGCGCGGGGGAGGAGGGTGCTCCGGCGGTCGGGTTCGGATTCGGAAAGGTGAATGGTGTCTACAGGCTGCTGGTGATGGAGCTGGGGTAGAGGGGGAGGGAGCAGGACCTTCTTTCATAGTATCATCCCACAACTATTTCCATTCGCAAAAATACAATGGGGATGATCTCCGGCGTCGCGGAAATCATCCCCGTATATATTCAGCCGGATATTCCGGCTTATTTCTTCTTCTTTTTCTTCTCCTCCGCCTCCTGCTTCTTTTTCAGCTTCGCCGCATCCCGTTCCAGCCGCTTGCGTTCCTTCTCGATCTTCTGGAGCGTCTCCTTGCTTATCTCCGGGAGCCGGTCCAGTTCATAGAGGACCATGGAGTTGTTTTCGGTCTGCCGCATCTCCAGCGTGCGCAGCACCAGGGCGGTGTCATTCCAGGAGCGGATCAGCCGTAGCGCGGCCGCGCGCACCGAGGGGAGGGTATCGGCGAGCATCCCTTCAACGATCCTGATGCGTGCTATCGAATCCTTCAGCGAGGGTGCCAGGCCGTACAGAAGCTCGTACGGGATGCCCCTGCGGTTGCCCACAAGCGCCCCGGCGAACGGGAGCGCCAAGCTGTCCACCCCGCGCCGTTCCAGCGCCAGATACACCTGGTTGCGGACGATCTGGCTGCTGTCGTACAGCATCGTGGTCAGCAGCTCGAAGTCCGAGCTGTCGGCCACCATCGTCAGGGCACGGGCGGCATAGCCGCGCACCAGCTCGAACGAATCGCGCAATGCCTGGCGCAGATACGGCTTCACCCCGTGCGACGGCATCTTCAGCAGCGCCTCCCCGGCCGACGAGCGCATCCGCCAGGATGCGTTGCTATCCACCAGCTTCCGTCCCAGCGCCATGGCCGCGCTGGTATCGCGCAGCTCGCCGAGCGCATAGATCGCCATGCCCACGCGTTTGCTTTCGCCGTAGAGCACCGTATCGATCAGTCTTGGAACCACGCTGGAGCCCATTCTGGGGATGATGATGCCGAGCGCCAGGCGTTCCCGCGCCGATTCGCTGTCGAACTGGTTCAGCAGGAAGGGGAACGATTCCTGGGACCGTTCCACCAGCCGGTTGCGCGCCGGCTCCACGATATACTGGTATTTCTGCGGCGCGGCCGATGCCTGGATGAACAGGGTGGGAAGATCGCTTGCAAGCTCCGCTTCGATCTCCTCCTTGCTCTTCTGCGGGATGGCCGAGCCGCTCGGGCCCGCCTCGCTCAGCTCGGCCGGACGGAACTCCCCGTCAAGGCCGGTGCCGTAGTACGAGCCGGTCCAGAGGGAATCGTTGCCGCCACGGCTGGTGCCGTAGAAATCCTTCTTCTCGAGATCCAGGAAGATGCCGATCATGCTGTAGTCGCGCCGCAGATCGCTGTAGCCGAGCGTATTGCTGCGGCGGGCCAGGTAGCCATCCTCGCCGCCGCCATCCACGAACAGCGATATGGCGTTGGCGTTGCCGCCTCCCAGCGAAAGCGATTCCACCACATAGTTGTCATCCCCCTTGGCATCGTACAGGCCGCCGAATGCCACGTCGTGGCCGCATCCCTGCGATACGCCGTGGGAGACGTAGTTGTCGTGCCCGCTCTCATCGATCAGCGCGCCGAACGCCAGGTGCACCCCGGAGCCCTGCGCATACTGGTAGGCGGTGTAGCTGTCGTTGCCCAGCTTGTCCACGATCGCCCCCAGGCCGAACCAGTAGGCGGTTCCCTGGCCGAAGATATCGCAGACGTAGATATCGTTTCCTCCTCCCTCGGCTATCACGCCGATGCCGGCCGAAGCCAGCGGGCGGTACCCGAAGGCGGCCCCCTGGCTCATGGTCTCGTAATGGTCGTCGTAGCGGAGGAAATCGGCATAGGGGGAGGTGACCAGATAGTTGTCGTTCCCCTCGTGCTCCACGATCATGCCCACCCCGCGGGTGAAGCCGAAGCCCTGCGCTGCGTATTCGGCGGAGTAGTTGTCGTTCCCCTTGGCATCGATCAGCAGGCCGATGCCGAACATCCCGGCCCCCTGCACCGCCGAGCCGCCGGAATAGCGGTCGCTGCCGGCGCCGTCGTAGAGGATGCCGGTGCCGAAGAGCCCCGCGCCCAGCCCGAAGTTGCGGACGCTGTAGTTGTCGTTCCCCTCCATATCGATCAGCGTCGAGGCGCCGAAGACCGTTCCGCCGAAGGTGTAATCGCCGCCGATATAGGTATCGTTGCCGGCGAAATCGACGATGAGCGTGGCGCTCTGTTCGAACGCCTGGGCCTTGCTGGGGCGGGAGGGACGATAGATATCGTTCCCCCCCACATCGATGATGCAGAAGAAGTCGCCGGTATAGAAATCATCTCCCGGGCCTCCCACCGCCACCAGGCCGAGCGGGGTTTCCCAGATCTGGGTCTTCACCGAATCGCGCATCTTCACTATTTCCGGGGCCATCGCGCGCGCCATCTCCAGCGCGCCGGCGAACATGGTCACGCCGGGATCGAGCAGGTGGGCGTAGTCCAGTCCCTTGGCGTCCTCGTTGAAGAACTGCCTGCCGCGTTGCAGCGCGTAGCGTTCGGCGATCTTCAGTTCCACCAGGGAGGCTTCCTCGCTCCCCTCCCCCTGGATGACGAGGGAATCGGCATAGTCCAGCAGGCGCCGCAGGCGCGGCTCGGTAAGCTCGTTGCGTGCGCTGAGCACGGCCGCATCGGTGCTGAGCGCCAGCGCCAGAAAGCGGCGCAGGATCAGCGCGCGGTTGTAGTCCAGCGTGTTCAGGTTCACCTTGCTGTACATGAAGATATCCCGGTCGTTCATCTGCGGCCGGGTGAAGGTGAACGCGCGCGGCCCCAGATCGAGCTGAAGCCCGAGATAGCCGAGGAACTCGGTGTAATTCTGTTCGCCGGCAAGCCCCTGCGAGGCTATCGAGTCGGAGAGGGAGAAGGTGGCAAGCGGATCGCCGAACAGCCGTTTGATGGCGCTGAGGCGGTGGGGATCATCGGCCGCCGCATCCCAGCGCATGCGCAGGTCCGCCTGTGTCATACGGATGCGGCCCAATGCCGAATCCAGTGCCCGCATGGCATAATCGGGGAGATACTGGCTCTGGCTGTATCCGGGCCGGGAGGCCAGCACCAGGAACAGCACGCACAGGAGCGCCGCTCCGCCTCGCCTGAACGGCGCTGAGAACGAGGATGAATGGATCACGTAGCTTTTCTTACTGGTTGTCTGTTGATGCCTGCGGTTGTTAGACGAACGCGAGGGGAGGATAGTTCGTGGAGAGCAGTTCTTAGTTGTTAGGGCCTGGTTCTTGGTTGTTAGGGCTTGGTTCTTAGTTCTTAGAGCGGATTTCAACTATGGTTACTCTGTTGTGGCCCCCGTAGGGGGCACCCATCTGTAGCATGGACGCTCCCTTCTCTCCACTCCGGAAGCTCCGTAGGAGCGGCCCGTTCTTCCTGGTCTGAAAAGGCGTAACTCAATTGAAATCCGCGCTGATTCTCAGGGAAGAGGGGCCGTGAGAGTTCGTATGGAGTTAGTAGATAGTAGCAAAGAGCGATAGAGTGTTGGAACCACTCGTATCGTGTTCTTCTCCCCCCGACTTCAGACTCCCTGACTCCTAGACCCTCCGGCTCCTTGATCCCTAGACTTCCCGGCTCTCCAATCGCCAATCGAAAATCCTCTTACCCTTCCTGTCTCAGGGTTCGGCTGAAGAACGTGGCGGTGCGCTCGATGGCCCGCTCCAGGATCGGGGTGGATTGTTCGAACGGATGCACCGCGCCGAAGGTATGGTTGGCGCGGGGGATCTTTTCGAACTCCGTGAGCGCCGGATCGGCCAGGGAGGCCAGTTGCTGCCCGTCCTCCACACGGACCGACAGATCCTGCTCCCCGTGCAGTATCAGGAACGGCTTGCGCAGCGATGCGGCGGCATGGCCGATGTCGAGCGCATCGGCGTTCTGCTCCAGATCATCCAGCAGTCCCACATCCAGCCGCATGATCTGGCCGGTGCGCATATTCTTTGTTTCGAAGACGCCGTTCTCCCGCCAGCGGCGGCGCTGCGCCTCCGAGTAGCGGTTGAAATCGGCCACCGATGCCCAGGCGGCGAGGGCACGAACCCGCGCATCGGCCGAGGCCTCCAGGATGCTGATGCCGCCGCCGCGCGAGTGCCCTATCATCCCTATCGCGCCGGTGCGCGCCAGCTCCGGGTGCGGGATGCCTCCGGCGACGATCGCGTCCACCACCTCGCGCAGCTCCCGCACTTCGCGCGAGAAGGTGTTCCGGGCAAACCGCTCCAGCCGTGTGAACTCGCTCCCATGCCCTTCTACGCCATTATGGCTGAAGTTGAAGGAGATGGCGTAGAATCCGTGACGGGCCATCGACTCGCAGATATGGGGGATCGATCCCCAGTCCTTGAAGCCTTTGAACCCATGCACGAACACCACCACCGGCAGGGGGGCGCTTCCACCGGAGGGAAAACGGGCGTCGCAGTAAAGCGTTTCCCCATCGCTTGCGGCGATCGTAAAGGGAGTATGCGTAAGGGCTACGGTTGCAGCAGGTATGGTCTCCATCCGCGAAAACTACGGCGGGCAGTCTGCTCACGCAAGCCGAACCGCGAATGTGCGCGAATCTTGGTGGCGGGGGTGGGAGCGTTGATTGGATGATCGTAGTGCTGGCTTGCAATCTGCGCGAATGGGAAGCGAATGGGAAGAAGAAGTCCGGGCTTTGGAAGTCCGGGGTCTCTAAATGTGCGTGAATCGTGGCGGGGGGGGGAGCGTTGATTGGGTGATCGTAGTGCCGGCTTGCAATCTGTGCGAATGGGAAGCGAATGGGAAGAAAGGGAATGGGAAGAAGAAGTCCGGGGTCTCTAAATATGCGTGAATCGTGGTGGGGGTGGGAGCGTTGATTGGGTGATCGTAGTGCCGGCGTGCAATCTGCGCGAATGAGAGGAAGTCCGGAGGAAAAATAGCAGGGGGCATCCCTGGCGCTATTGGCTCCCCTTTCCCCGCCACGGACCACGGACAGCGGGCGAAGCCCGCGAACGGACCACGGACCAATCCCTAAAACCTAACCCCTAACAACCACTAACTATTCTCTACTAACTCCATCCCTTCGTATCTTCCCCGCCGGAAAATCAACGTAAACTCTGGTATAACAGCGATAGAGATGTTCGATACCTTACAGCCAGTGCTCCGCAAGGAGCTGAACAGCATCGAAGAAGCGGGACTCTACAAGCGCGAGCGGATCATCACCTCGCCGCAGGGGGCCGAGATCACCGTGCAGGGGACCGAAAAACCGGTTCTCAATTTCTGCGCGAACAATTATCTCGGGCTTAGCTCGCATCCCACCGTGATCGAGGCCGCCCATCGCGCGCTCGATACCCACGGCTACGGAATGAGCTCGGTCCGCTTCATCTGCGGAACGCAGGATATTCACAAGGAGCTGGAGGCCAAGCTGGCACAGTTCCATGGCACCGAGGATACCATCCTCTATGCCGCCTGCTTCGATGCCAACGGCGGCGTCTTCGAACCCCTCTTCGGCGAGAACGATGCCATCATCTCCGATTCCCTCAACCATGCCTCCATCATCGATGGGGTCCGGCTGTGCAAGTCGAAGCGCTACCGCTACGCCAATGCCGACATGGCCGATCTGGAGGCGCAGCTCAAGCAGGCCGACGCCGATGGCGCATCGCAGAAGATCATCGTCACCGACGGCGTCTTCTCGATGGACGGGGTGATCGCCCCGCTCGACAAGATCTGCGATCTGGCCGACCGCTACAACGCCCTGGTGATGGTGGACGAGTGCCACGCGGCCGGGTTCATGGGAAAGACCGGCCGTGGCTCGGTGGAATATTGCAATGCGGTCGGCAGGGTGGATATCATCACCGGCACGCTCGGCAAGGCGCTCGGCGGCGCTATCGGCGGCTATACCACCGGCCGCAGGGAGATCATCGAACTGCTCCGCCAGCGTTCCCGCCCGTACCTGTTCTCCAATACCCTCCCGCCGATGGTGGTGGGGGCGAGCATCGCGGTGGTGGATATGATCTCGGAGACCACCGCCCTGCGCGACAAGCTGGAGGAGAACACCGGATATTTCCGTGCCCGGATGACCGAGGCCGGATTCGATATCAAGCCGGGCGAGCACCCGATCGTCCCGATCATGCTCTACGATGCTCCCCTGGCCGGGCGTTTCGCGGAGCGGTTGCTGGAGGAGGGGATCTATGTGATCGGCTTCTTCTATCCGGTGGTGCCGAAAAATCAGGCGCGCATCCGTGTGCAGCTCTCCGCCGCACACGACCGCGAGCATCTCGACCGTGCCATCGAGGCCTTTACCAGGGTAGGGCGCGAGCTGGGTGTGCTGAAGGAAAATGTGGGGGAGGAGGCCTGAGAACCGTCCCTGGCCGGTAGTCCGTGGCCGGTGGCCCCCTGTGTATTCAGGCCGCTTCCGGTTGAAACCATCCGAGGTAAACGCAGGATGGGGAACGGGCACGTGTGCGGCCGCCGGTTCCAGACTCTCCGTAATCGAAAATCCAAAATCGCAAATCGACAATTTCAGTTATGAGCAACGAACAAATCTGCGACCGTCTGAATCAGGTTCTGGCGAATGAACTGGCCGGGGCCATGATGTATCTTCATTATTCCTTCTTCATCTACGGGCATGCCCGTATTCCCATCGTGGACTGGCTTCGCTCGCAGTCCACCGAGGGGATGACCCACGCCACGATGGTGGGTGATAAGATCATCGCTCTGGGGGGTGAGCCGGTCACCCATCCCAGCCACGGCAAGTTCAAGCAGCGCTTCGACAGCCTGGACGACATGCTCCGCGAGTCGTTGAAGCTGGAGAAGGAAGTGTTCGACCAGTACGCATCGCTCCTGAAGGAGATCGGCGAAGATGATCTGGCGATGCGCGTCTTCCTGGAGCAGATCCTGACAGAGGAAGTGGGGCATATCGAGGAGATCGAAAAGATGCTCCGTCCGGACGTGGTGCACTAGCAACCTGCCGGCCGCATGCAGCGGTAGAAGGCATTTCCCTGTCTGCCGGGCCCCGGCCCGTGGCCGGCAGGGCGATGCCCGATGCCAGAACGACGAGAGCGCGATGTTCCCCCAAAAGGATCATCGCGCTCGGCGTTTCTACCGGTGCGCAGAAATTATTCCCCTTCTTTTCTCACCTCGAAAATCGTAAGGCGCTTTATATACCTGCTAGACCCAGCCATGGCCGTTGCATCACGCGAAGGTGCAAAGAAAGACATCTTCTTTGCGCCTTCGCGCCTTTGCGTGGGATTCTTCTGCGATTCCTGCTCAGAGATCACTGGAGTATAGAGTTGCCAATCGAAAATCGTCAATCGAAAATCCCCCTCACTTCTTCACCACATTCCTCACGATCTGCTCCTCTCCCTGCGCCACCAGCCGCACCTGATAGATGCCCGCCGGCAGATTTTCCAGGCGGACCGGCAGTGAATGGCTTCCGGCTTCCAGTTCCCCCCTGTAGGGCTCGGCGGCCTTGCTCCCCGTAATATCATACAGTTCCACCGTCACCTGCCCGGCACGCAGGAGCGTAAAGCGGAGCCAGGCGGTTTCACCGGCCGGGTTCGGCGATATCTCCAGGGCCAGCCGCGCGGCGTCATCCGGCGCGTCCTCCACGGAGGACGCATCCCCCGAATAGAATCCCAGATACGAGCGGTAGGTCGATCCCGCAAGTTTCATCGCCGCAACCACTACCCGGTCGTTTCTATCCACAGCGATGGAGACGCCGCTGTTGAACTCGCTCTGCGGGAAGGGGACCGCATGCATCTGCGTGCCGTCGAACCGCACCAGAGTGCCGCCGCTGGCGAACCAGATATTTCCCTTGCGATCGGCCGCCAGCGCGGAGCTGATGACCACGTTTCGCCGTATGGTCCAGGCGGAGCCGTCGAAGCCGATCAGGGCGCTGTCGCGGGAGGAGGCCATCCAGACGGTACCCCCTGATGATGCCGCTATGCTGGTGATGCGCCCGCTGCCGATGCCGGAGTTCCCTCTATGATAATGCGTCCAGGTTTTGTCCCCCAGATCGAATACCGCCGCGCCGGTATCGGTAGCCACCCAGACCCTGTTGCCGGCCGGGACGATCGCCATGACCGGTCTGGACTCGAACGGGATGCCGGTGGAGGCCCGGTTGTAGGTTGCCCACTGCTCCCCGTTGTAATGCATGATGCCGGAGGAGCCGCCTGCCCCGTCCCCGAACCAGATCCCATCCTGCCGGTCCACCGCCAGCGGCATCACCCACGCGGTACCGACCGCCACCGGATCGGTCCAGGCGCTGCCATCATAATATCGTATCCCCTGGCTGGTCCCCGCCCATACCCATCCGCCGGGCGATGTGGAGAGCGAGAGGGTCCAGCCCTCGTTGAAGTGTACTCGTGCGGTATCTCCCTGGAAGCTCGCCACGCCGGCGTGCCCGGCCATCCAGACGGTGTTGGCGGAGTCGATGCAGATGGTCTCCGCTCTATAGCCGGGTGCCAGCGTGTGGGTGGTCCAGCCCTCAGGCTGTGCTGTTGCCGCCGGGGCTGTTGCCAGTGCGAGCAGTGCGGCAAGGAGTGCCCGATTCATCACGTTCGTAGCCATGCGTCGTTGATGCTGTCATAATGTAGAATGTTCGGAGTATGCGCGGAGTAACCGGGAGAGAAGCGGCTCGCCTGTGCCGGGGGTGGCCGGGCGGGTCTCCGTTGAATGCTCTTCACGGTTTTGGGGGCCGACAATATACTCTCCAGCCGGAAGGAGGTTACGGCGGGAGAATATTTGCGCGGGGGAGGGGATGGCCGGGATGTTTGGCATACCGTTTTGTACTCTCATCGGTGTGAGCGGCGTTGCCTGGCGGCACCTCGCGGCTTCACACTCCGGTCTGCGCCGGACACCGGATCTGTTGCTCATGGCGGTGAACGATTGATCCGGTGCCGCGGGGCCATCGGGCGGGGAAGACATTCTATCCCCCTCCTATCAACTTGAAGCATCCCCCTTGCCGTACAGCGAGGGGGGTGCTTCTCGTTCTATATACGCCGGTAGAAGGCGCAGGCCGGTAGCAGGGGCATCGAATGCTATTTTCCACTACTCAATACTCTCCGATAACTGGTAACTTCCACCGGAAGTATGCGATATGATGCAGGCAGGTGCGCCGGAATTCGTATTCTATGAATTCTACGAGCAGATCCCGGCCGGTGCCTCCGTGCCGGTCCCGGACCGCAGGGAACGTTCCTCCCCGTTGCTTCGCTGGGGATGACCGTTATTCGCCTGTGGCGGATGCCGGAATGTAGATGCGAGAGCAGAAGCGCCATCCCGAGATAATCCCTGGCTGCTGAAGAAAATTCTGTCGGAATGGATTGCTCCGCAGGGCCGGTCCCCGCTACCTCGGCGGCGGTCTGCCGGCCACCGGGCAGCGCCTGAACGGCCGTGAAACGCACTCCCTCTATGCATTCGGTGAGCATCTCCCGGCAGAGCTCAACCCCCAACTAACCGTAACGCACGATGTCGGTTTATGCAGGCAAGGTCAATGCGCCGGAGTTCCCGGCCGGAGTCGAATGGCTCAACACCGGACGTCCTCTGACGATGCGGGAGTTGCGAGGAAAGGTGGTGCTCCTCGATTTCTGGACGTACTGCTGCATCAATTGCATGCATGTGCTCCCCGATCTGAAACGCCTGGAAGAGAAATACCGCGATGAGCTTGTGGTGATCGGCGTGCACTCGGCGAAGTTCACCACCGAGGGGGAGACCGCCAGCATCCGCCAGGCCGTGCTCCGCTACGAGATAGAGCATCCGGTGGTCAACGATCGCGATTTCACCATCTGGAACTCCTATGGCGTCCGCGCCTGGCCCAGCTTTATGATAGTCGATCCCGACGGCAAGGTGGTTGCCACCCATTCCGGCGAGGGGATCTTCGAGCTCTTCGACCGCTTTATCGGCGAGATGGTGGCGGAGTTCGATGCGGCCGGCAAGATAGACCGCACGCCGATCGAGCTGCGCGGGGAGGTGAACGCCGCGCGCGATCCCCTGTTCCTGTATCCCGGCAAGGTGGCCGCCGATGCCACCGGTACCACCCTTTATATAAGCGATTCCGGACATAACAGGATCGTTGCCGTGGCGCTCGCCGATCAGACCGTGACCGAGGTGATAGGAGATGGGGTGGCGGGGCTGCGCGATGGCACGTTCGCCGAAGCCCGCTTCAACAAGCCGCAGGGGGTCGCCGTGCACGGCCATACCGTCTATGTGGCCGATACGGAGAATCATGCTGTCCGCGCTATCGATATCCGCGCCCGGACGGTGAGCACCCTGGCCGGCACCGGCCGGCAGGCGCACGAGCAAAGCGATGGTGGCGAAGGGCGTGCGGTCCCCCTGAATTCCCCCTGGGATCTGACCGTGGAGGGGGAGACCATCTATATCGCCATGGCCGGTTCGCACCAGGTCTGGACGCTCGACCCGGTTACCTCCCAGGTGCGCCCGTACGCCGGCTCCGGCCGGGAGGATCTGATCGATGGCGCCCCGGCGGAGGCCGCGCTCGCCCAGCCGAGCGGCATCACCTCCGATGGCCGGGTGCTCTATATCGCCGATAGCGAGATAAGCGCCGTGCGCTCGGTGGGGATGGGGGAGACGAGCGGGATCGTGACCACGCTCGTGGGCGAGGGGCTCTTCGAGTTCGGCGATATCGACGGTCCGCTGGAGGGAGCCCGGCTTCAGCATCCGCTCGGAGTGCTGGCCTGCGAGGGGCGCATCTATGTGGCCGATACCTATAACAATAAGGTGAAGGTGATAGATCCGCTGGAGCGGACCTGCCGGACGCTGGCCGGAGCCGGACCTGCCGGAATGAAGGATGGCGCCGCCGCCGATGCTCTGCTGCACGAGCCGGGCGGGATCGCCATGGCCGGCGGGCGCCTCTATATCGCCGATACCAACAATCACTCCATCAGAATCTACGATCCCCGCCTGCGCGAGATCACCACTCTCCAGGTGGATGGCAAGGAGCGGCTGCTGCGCCCTGTCCCGGAAGAGGGGGGCAACTTCCCTGGGCTGGTGCTGGAGATGGGAGAGCAGGTGGTGCGGCGTGGCATGGGCTCGTTCCTGATCTCGGTGGTGATCCCGGACGGATATCATCTGAACATGGAGGCCCCCCTGGGCATCCGGCTGCGCGCCGATCATGATGAGGTGGTCGATGTCTCCCCGGTCGATGCCGGGCGCACCGTGCGCGGCCCCCGTGGGCCGATCGAGATCGGGGCGGTCTTCTCCGAGGGGGAAACCCGGGTATCGATCGATCTGACCGTCTATTATTGCGAGACCGGCCGCGAAGCCCTCTGCTTCGCCAGCCAGATCCGCGTGCTCCTTCCGGTGCTGGTAGTGCCTGATGGCGAGTTCGACAGCATCAACGTCTCGGTGCCGGTAGCATGAGGGGGATACCGCTCAGCAGATAGCGGTTGATGATACGGTGCTGATAGCAGGGGAGGGACGATGGCTCGCCTCTCCCTGGCCCGGTTTCTCCTCCATACCCCCACCCAGCTCCCCGGCCTGCATGGTTACTGGCCGGAAACACGGAGCGCATGCAACCTCCCCACGCTCACGCCCGCTCCCGGACTCTCCCGACATATCCTGCAAAACATTAATCGCTCCGGTCCCGATATATTCCGCCGTATCCGCACATGCATTAACCGAGGAGACTTCATGCGATATATCGTCTGCGTGGCCGGCATCGCCGCGCTGCTCGTTGCCGGTTGCAGCGAGCCCGCCAGGAACACTACCGAAACGCCGGGGACCGACACCGCAATGCCTGCCGCCGCTCCCGGAGCTGCCGCCGGGTCACCCCACGGCGGCGTGGATATCAGCACCGCCCATGGGCAGCTGGCCGCCGCCACGCTCGATTACAAGGCCCCCGAGGGATGGACCAAGCAGCCGGTGAGCAATCCCATGCGCAAGGATCAGTACCTCCTGCCGGGGCAGGGAGGCGCCGCCGACGGCGAGCTGACGGTTTTCTTCTTCCCCGATATGGAAGGGGTGGTCCAGCAGAATATCGATCGCTGGCTGCGGCAGTTCGAACAGCCGGGGGGAGGTTCCACCGAGAAGGTTGCCAAAACAACTACCAGCACCGTCAACGGTATGAAGGTGACCACCGTGCGCGCCACCGGCATCTTCCTGAAGCCGCTCAGCCCGATGATGACCGATACCAATGTGCAGCGCCTCCCGGATTATGCCCTGATGGGATCGATCGTGGAGACGAAGGAGGGGCCGTGGTTCTTCAAGGCGGTGGGGCCGCAGAAAACCCTGAACCACTGGCAGCCGGGATTCGATTCGATGATCGCCACGGTGAAGAGCGCGGAGTAGAAATCCGCTCTCCGGCGAGCACACCACTCCGGAATAGGCTGTGCCGGAGTGGAACTGCCGGGCCTATCGATACTAATTTCGCAGCTACTGCAATGGGCTTCGTCCGATAATGGGCGGGGCCCGTTGCATTTTGGACGATCGGGCCGGATAAATACGCCCTCATGGAGCACTCCCGGCGGTGCGGAAGATCAGATCGGGAGGGAAAATGCATCGGTAGAGAATAATAATCAGTGGAATCGACCCTTCCTTTGTAAGGGGATGTTGCTGGGGAGGATAGTGGTGATTGATCTCCTCGAACATGGGGAGCGCACCGGGCGGAAGGGGAGAGGGGATGGAGAAAAAATGATGGTTTTCGAAGAAAAAATATATTCATCGGGGAGCACCGGGCGGCTACGTAATTGGGATGTATCCGGATTGCGAAATCAGGGGCGACCAGAGAGAAAAACTGCGTCCGGTACCGGCATTATCATGTAATAACATCGTGGTCTCCGCTCCGTTCGCTTGGATACGCAACCGGCCGGCGTTTGGATTGGGGGAAAGAGGGCCGCCGGAAAAAATAATTGTTCGCCGTGACGAGTGCTTTTTCGTTGTTCCCTGATATGTCAAGGATTGCGGCCTTGATGAACGATTATTAAGGCTAATCGGTGGCATGAATTGGCGTGATGGGATATTTCTCCCTCATAACGCTCAAATCGTTCAGAAGTTAGAGGCAGATCCCCATTCGAAGCGACCGCGAGCACCTTTTCACCATCGGACCCCATCGAATAGTCTTTTCCGGCACGTGGCATAACCGTTGATATAAGCTCCATCGTCGCCGGCGACCGCACATCAACGGACGACAACCCGACCCGGTGTACAAGACCAAGTAAATCGGATCAAAGCATCTCTGAAATATTGTGGCGAGTGCACGCGCCTGTCAATCCTTCGGAGAAAACATACATCGAACATGTATCCGGCTAACCCAATTGAATGGATGCATCTTCAACAATCAACCCTATAAAAAGACGAACAGCATGTTCAAGAAGATTTTCGCGGTAGCCCTCTTTGGTGTACTTGCCTGCAACCTCAACAACGTCGCCTTCGCTCAGGCCGACGCTGACGAGACCGACGACGAAATCGTCCAGGTAACGGCTCATGTCGACGTGCCGCTGCGCGTCACCCGTCTTTCCGAGCTCGATCTCGGTAGCGTTCGCCGTGGCGAGTCGAAGGTCGTCACCGCCACCGAGACCGGCGCTGCCGAGGTCGTGGTGATCGGCGATGCCGGCGAGGATATCCACCTGACCTATCCGATGGGCGCCTCGGGCGTTGTCCTGGCCCACACCGACGATGATGACGGTGCCACGCTGAACGTCATCCTTTCCTGCCGCTCGGGCTTTACCCGCACCGGTACCATGAGCAACTACGTCAGCGGCACCGGCGCCGAACTGAGCGAAGATGGCGGCGGCGACGGAACCATGGACGGTGACGGACAGCGCTACTTCCGCTTCGGCGGCTCGGTCACGGCCAGCAACAACCAGTCCCGTGGCGATTACAGCGGCTCCTTCATGGTGACCGCCGACTATCATCCCTAGTCTTCGGTTCTCCCGATAGAGAATTATTTACCTGTAGGTTCTGCCGGCCTCTGGAATCGTTGCGACGACTCCAGAGGCCGGCACCTCCGGTATCTGCACCACGCCGGCCCTGCAAGCCGGATCTCTGAAAGAATTCACAGTAATTATCCTCCGATTATGTTCGGCAATTCCCTGCTATTCAGGGATATGCCAGAATATTCCGAACGCAGTACGATTCAGTGTAGCCATGATATATTCTCTACGTGCCATCCGCTTTTTTCTCCGCTCCATCGCTCCCTGCCTGCTGCTGCTGGCCGGCTCCGCGGATATTCTTCTCGCGCAGATCGAGGTCTCTCCGGTGCGTGTGCTCCTTACATCGCGCCAGCGGGATATCGAAGTGTTTGTGAGCAATCCGCTGGACGAGGCGGTGGAGGTGGAAACCAGGTTCGGGTTCAAGGTGCTCCGTTCCGATTCTCTGGGCAACCGCACGCTGGACACGGTGGCGAGCGCCGGGGAGATGGCGAACTCCTGCCGGAACTGGCTGAAATTATATCCCCAGAAATTGACGCTCCCGCCCCGCTCCACGCGGTCGGTACGCATTATCGCAACGCCCCCGGAGGCGATTGCCGATGGCGAGTACTGGGCGCGCCTCGAGCTGATCGGCGAGAAGGTGGGACGCGCAAAGCCGGTAACCGTGGACACCAATGGTATTTCGGTGGATCTGAAGATGCGCCTTAATGTCGGCATTCCGATAACCTACCGGAAGGGACAGGTGGAAACCGGCGTCGCCATCAGCAATGTCCAGGCCCGCCGCGTGGATACCAATCTTATGGTGATGATCGATACCAGGCGCCTCGGCAATGCGGCCTATCGCGGTACCCTCAAGGCCGTGCTGCGAGGCGCCGACGGGAGCGATCTGGCCGCGCGGGAGGATGAATTCACCAACGAGCACGAGCTGCGCAATGTTCTCAATTTTACCAACGTTCCTCTCCCCGAGGGACGCTACAAGCTGGATATCGAATCGCGCAGCGTACGTACCGGCACCGTCAGCGAAATGGTGCTTGCGGCTCCGCCGGTGACCAGGAGCTACAGCCTGCTGGTGTCGGGATCGGAGATCAGAGTGGAGGGGGGAGAATAAAAAAAACGGTACCGGATGCGGTAGCTGTTGGGTAGTGATGATCGATGGCTGATGCTGGCAGTATGTTCCTGGAGGAATTTCTATATGATGCGCGCGCTTTCGATAATGATAGTACTGGTGGCGGGGTGCGTCCTTCCGGCGGAAATTCTCGTTGCCCAGCAGCCCGTACGGAGGATAATGGTTTCCGGGACCGGGGATCTCGATTTCGGGCGTATTCATCTCTCCCCCGGCGGTGATCCCACGCAGTATACCGATATCAGCCCCGCACAATTTTCCGTGACCGGGGAGAAGGGATCGGCGGTGCGGCTTATGGTGAGCGTGCCGTATGCCAATCCCCGGGAGACCGGATTTTCGCTGGCGGTCTCGGGCCGCGACTGCCGTTACAGCACCGATGGCGGCAGCACCTGGAAGACATTCAGGGGAGGGGATCTATCCCATGATACCCGGTTCCCGCTCCATCAGGGGCCCGGAACTCTCTCCACTATTTATGTGCAGGTGCGCGGCACCGCCACGGTGATGAAAGCGCCGGGAATGCGCCGTGGCGACTGCACCGCGGCGCTCCGCCTGACCGCCTCCTATCTCGATGCCGCCGACGGATTGATCGATTGAACCTCCCCTGTGCCGCCGGCGCGTTTCGTCCGGCATCCTCCCTCTCTGAGGCTATCCCTCGCATGAAGATATCGGCCTGCATCGTCCTGCTGTTGTTGCTGCTGTTCCATCTGCCGGCGGTTGCCGGAACGGATGGGGGCGGCCGTGTGGGGGCGTATCTCCGGACGCCCCTGCCTCCGGAGCCGGGAGATGATCTGAGCGAGGGGATAGTGCGGGTGGAACTTCAGGGGATAGCATCGCAGACATTGTTCGTTCGATTTTCCGGCGATACCCTTTTTCTCCCGCTCGCCAAGATCTGCGATTTTCTCCGTATACCGGTATCGGCTTCGGATGATTTTTCCGAGGCGCGGGGAGAATTTCCGCTCGGGCGTTCATTTTTCATAGCGGGGGGAAGCTCGGCGGCTTTTTCCGGCGATGATTCCATCACCTTCAATCCCTTGCTGGTGCGGGCCCTCGGCGACGACATCTATATCGAGCAGTCGCTCCTTGCCCGCTGGCTCGGCCTGATGGTGGAATATGATGTCGAGCGTTTACGATTTATCATCACCGCCGAGGCCAAGATCCCTCGTGTACAGCTTGCACGGGATAAACGGAGATATTCCTCGCTGCTGCGGGATGATACCCCGCGATTGCTGGTTGCAAGCGTTATGGACCGCCAGCTGATCGGCTATCCGACGTTCGACTGGGCGCTGGCTGCCACACGCACCAGCGATGCCAGCCGCCTGCGCGGGGGCACCCAGGTGGGCATGCCCTTTCTGTATGGCATCCTCAACCTGAACGGCTCGGTTGGATACGATCATCTCGATACCACGGCCACCGATCTTGCGCTCAACTGGTGGACATGGCGTTTTCTCCTTCCCGATTTCGATCCGTTGCAGCGCATCGCCGTGGGAGGAAGCCGCACCGGAGATATCCGGCAGTTCATTTTCGAGGCATCGAACGAGCCCCTTGCCCCGCGCCTTACCTATGGTACCGAGGCGCTTACCGGGCTGGCCGAGCCGGGATGGACCATAGAGCTGTACGACGGCACCCAGCTCGTGGATGTGCAAAAAGCCGACAGCACCGGCTTCTATCAGTTCGAGATCCCGCTTGGTTACGGCACCACCGATCGCACCATCGTGCAGGTGGGGCCGCATGGCGAGCGGATCATCGAAGAGCGCCATCTGGAATTGAACCCCCTGCTGGTTCCTCCCGGCCAGGTGCAGTACCAGGCGCGCTTTACCAATACCAGCTATCCCATCGGCGATCAGGTGGAGGCCGTGGCCTATACCGGGGTCGGGGTCACATCGCGGCTGACGCTCGGTGCGGAGGCCGCGCTGGTATCGAGCGGGGGAGGGCCGGTTTCCTTCGACAGCCTCTATCCGGCGGTGTCGGCAAATCTCTGGCTGGGGGGATCGGGATTTCTCGGCCTGCGATATAATCCCCGGTGGTCGCTGCTGAAAGGAGAGATATCATGGCTGGGGGGAGATAATACCATCCTGAAACTGGGGGTGGATTCACTGTCGCTGCTGCATGGCACATTTATCACGAACGGTACGGCCAGCTTTCGTCTGGGGCCGTTCATCTGCGGCGCCACCGCACAGTATGCAAAAGTGGGGATTACCCGCGTGGTGCAGCTGCTTCCAAGAATCGCCGGATATTTTTCAGGAATTTCGTTCAATGCCTCCACCGATCTGAAATGGCGCGGTATCGAGATACCGGATGCCGCCGGCGGGGGGCCGCCGTACCGCCGCTCGCTGGTAAGCGATCTCTATCTTCTCAGCCCGGTGGTGCCGGGGGTGCTTCTCACCGCGCGCGGATCGTACGATCATGATGCGCATCTGCTGAACAGGGCCGAACTGGGGGCGAGCTTCTATCTCTCCCGTATCGTCAATCTGAATGTGGCCTATAATGTCGCGGGATCGGATTGGGCTAATCCGAAATTGCAGCTCCAGTTGAAGGTGAATGTCAACCGGGCCGCCGGCCTTACGGTCTCGGGTGATTATTACAACCATGAATTCGCCGCCAGTACCTATATGCAGGGATCTGCAACGGTCTCCACCAACGGCGTTCATTTTTCCCGGCATCCGTCCTCCGGGCAGACCACGATCATACTGCGCGCCTTCAAGGACGACAACGGCAACGGGGAATATGATAGCGGCGAGGAGGAGCTTGGGGCGCAGTCGGGACGGCTGAATTTCGGTTCCAGCCAGATCGCCAGCAAAACCGGCATGTTCACCTTCGTGCCGGCAAACCGCGAATGCGTCGTCGAGATCGATCGCTGGGGCTATGCCGAGCTGGCGCTCTTCCCGCGCAAGACCGTCTACGGTATTTTCTCTGCCCCCAGTTCCGTGCATGTGATCGATGTCCCGTATACCGGCGGGTTCGATGTCTCCGGCCGCTGCGATGTGTTCCTTCCCGGCAGCAGCGAAACCCTGAAAACCTCGGCGCTGCTCGGTCTGAACGTTCGTCTGGTTTCCAGCGATGGCGCTTCCAGCTACGACGGGGAGATCTTCCACGACGGCTCCATCATGGTTGCCGGGGTGGCCGAGGGGGAGTACCGTCTGGAGTTCGACGAAGCGCAGCTCCAGGCGCGCCGCCTGCGCCTGCGGTCGTCTCCGGAGAGGGTCGCGCTCGGCAGCGGCAACACCAGAATTCCGGCGGTGGAATTCGAGCCGGTAGCGGCATCGGGAGAGCGGGGGAAATAAGGGAACGCGTCACGAACCAGCTACCGATCCCTCCCGGAAGGGGGAGATCATGAGGGGCATCTCCGGAGAGGGGGATGCCCCTTTTCGGTTGGCGCCTGCCGGATTGGACCATGCCGCACCCGGTGAATCGCTATTTTGGGAGCCATCGATCGCATCATGCATGTCTCTATCCATACGCTCTTCATTCCGATCCGAATATTTATTTCTCTACCATGCGTCCATTATTCCGTACGATTTTTCTTTTCATCATTATTCTGGCCTGTTCCGTCTCCGGCTCCCAGGCTCAATGGCAGCAGACCGCCGGGCCGTTCGGCGGCGATGTCAAGTCGGTAATAAACGTGGGGGATACGCTCTTGGCGGCCACCAACAGCGGGCTGTATCGTTCCCTCGATGGGGGAGCGGTCTGGAACCTGATGGCGCTGCGGGGAAAACAGGTAAGGCATCTGTTCGGCCGGCCGGGGTCGGCCTTCGCCTTGTATAGCTGGTTCGAGAACGGGGATTCGCTGTACGGCGTTGCCAGAAGCACCGATGGATGGGAGAACTGGGAGGAGTCATCGGCTGGCCTCGTGGAGTTCAATGCCGAGATCCGTCCCACGATGATGGGATATCAGGGGCATAGTCTCGTCTGGCTGTTCGCCTACAACGGCGATGATGAGAAGGGGATGGCCTATACCTCCGAGGACCTCGGGGCAAGCTGGCAGCCTCGGAGCGATCTGCCCGGCACCGATCCGGTGATCGCAACGCTCTGGTATGGCGATGTGCTTCTGGCCTCCGCCAAAGGGGCCATCTGGCGCAAGGATGCCCCCGCCGCCCCGTGGAGAATGGTGCAGTCCTCCAACGATGAATTGAGCCTTGCGAGGTTCGGAACCCTTCTGATGACCGGCGGGGGGAGCCGTATGTACCG
Source organism: Candidatus Kapaibacteriota bacterium (assembly GCA_048594725.1). Taxonomy (GTDB): domain Bacteria; phylum Bacteroidota; class Ignavibacteria; order OLB7; family OLB7; genus JAFDZV01. The sequence goes on along the minus strand of JBMDXA010000006.1, from coordinate 15,479 downwards.
TTCCACCGACGGGGGGAACAACTGGCTGGCGATCCCCTATACGGGAACGAGCATGGACCGGCTCGTGATGCTGGGCGATACGCTGCTGGGCCTTCCCGCAGGGTTCTCCAACTCCATTCATTACTCGCTCGATTCCGGCACCACCTGGACGCCGTATTACAGTCCCAGAGAGGTCATCCGGGGGATGATCGTGGTGGGCGACCGGCTGCTCTGCTACGATCCCGCGGGGGTCTTCGCGCTCTACTCCGGAGCGGAGAACGAGAGGAGAAGCGATTCCGGCATCATCGCCTCGCGCATAGGAAGCGTCAGGTATATCGATGGAAGCATCTATGCCTCTACTCCGGGAGGGCGCCTCTTCCGCTCCACCGATGGCGGCGGCGCCTGGCGCACCTTTGCCGATAATGTCCTGCACGAGCGGCCGGTCACGCTGCATGTGGGGCATATCGGCGGGAGCATCTTCGTGGGGGGACGGGGGCTGAGCCGGTCGGCCGATAGCGGCCTGACCTGGCAGGTGGTGGAAGAGGATAGCTCCATCATTCACGGCATCACCCAGGGAGGGCCGGTCTCCTTCGTCTGGGGGGCTCTGTCGGGAGTGCGGATCTCGAAGGATTCCGGGGCCACCTGGAGCCCCGTTCCCGCCATCAGGCGGCTGGTCAATGCCGTGTACGCCGCATCGCCAACCGTGATCGTGGTGGCCGACCGGATGATCTACCGCTCCGGTGACGACGGGGAGACCTGGGATTCCACCCTGACGACGTTCCAGGGGGCCGTGCTCCAGAAATATCTGGTGGGACTACGGCGCGGGGCGCTGCTGCTGAGCAACTACAGGGAGCTTCTCCGTTCCGGGGACAATGGCCTCACCTGGAGCAAGGTGGCTCTGCCGGTTCCGATCACTGCCGCCTATCATCTGGCCGCGTATGGCGACAAGGCGGTGGTGGTCACCGACCGGGGATTCTTCCAGTCGGATGGCGATGGCCTGGCGTGGACCCCGATGGAAACAGGGGAGATGGGGGATGCCCGATCGGTGGCGCTGGGGGCGGGGATCGTGTTCGCAGGGAGCACCGAACAGGGGGTGTGGAAGCAGCCGATCGTGACGAGCGGTGTAGCGGCGCCCGGTTCCCCCCGGCTCACGGCGATATCCCTCCTGCGCGTCACCCCGAACCCGGCCTACGGGGCGGCCCTGGCGGAGTTCTCCGTGGGGCGGGCCGGGAACGTGACCGTGGAGATATTCGATCTGTTCGGCCGCCGGGTGCGCTCGTTTCCGGCCGGATGGCTCCAGCCGGGAGAGCATCGCCTGCCGTTCGATTGCGGCGTGCTCTCCTCCGGGGCGTACCATCTGCGCCTGGCCGGTCCCGATGGCGTATCGGATCTTCCGCTGGCTATCGTACGATAAGGCGCCGCCGGCCGGATACCGATTGTCCATCCGCCGATTTCCGTATTTTCGGGCCCCCCGTACCAACAGGGGGCCCCGCACGACCACGATCCTCCTTCGGACCCGGCCGAGTCAGCGGTTAGGTTTCAACGCAGAATCACTCATTGCTGAATATTCTCATCCATGCTTGATATCCAGGCACATCTGGTGCAGGAGCTTGGGCTCCAACCGTTTCAGGTTCATAATGCTCTCGAACTGTTTGCAGAGGGAGCCACCGTCCCGTTCATCGCCCGTTACCGCAAGGAGCGCACCGGGGAGCTGAACGAAATCCAGCTTCGCGATCTCTCCGACCGTTTCACCTACCTGACCGAGCTGGAGGACCGCAAGAAGGCGATCCTCGAATCGATCGCCGAGCAGGGAAAGCTTACCGACGAGCTGAAGACGAAGATCCAGGGCTGCCTTCAGAAGACCGAGCTGGAGGATCTGTATCTCCCCTACAAGCCGAAGCGCCGTACCCGCGCCACCATCGCCAGGGAGCGCGGGCTGGAGCCGCTGGCCGAGTATCTCCGCGCCCTCAACGTCCCGGACAGTCCCGTTGCGGTCTCGCTTGAGGATGAGGCCGCCCGCTACGTGGACGCCGAAAAGGAGGTTCCCACCGCCGCCGATGCGCTCCAGGGAGCATCCGATATCCTCGCCGAGGAGATCTCCGAGAAGGCCGATCTGCGCGCCTATATCCGCGACTACTTCGCCACCGAGGGGACGTTCATCTCCAGGGTGAAGGAGGAGTTCAAGGAGGGGACCACCAAGTACGAGATGTACCGCGATTTCAAGGTGCAGGTGAAGGATATCGCCCCGCACAATATGCTGGCGCTCCGCCGTGGCGAGGCCGACGGCACTCTGTATTTCGAGCTGGTGTTCGAGGAGGAGCACGTGCATGCGTATCTGGAATCCAGAGAGGTGCACTCCAGCCATCCGCGCGTCAGGGAGTTCTACAAGGGGATGCTGCGCGATGCCTTCGAGCGGCTGATGAAGTTCTCCCTGATCGGCGAGGTGCGCTTCGATAAGAAGCTCTATGCCGATGTGGAGTCTATCCGGACGTTCGAGACCAATCTGCGGGAGCTTCTGCTTGCCAGCCCCGCCGGCATGAAGCCCACTCTCGGCGTGGACCCCGGATTCCGCACCGGCTGCAAGGTTGTGGCGCTGGATGAGACCGGAAAGTTCATGGAGTACCAGGCAGTATTCCCTCATAACTCCGCCGGCGAGCGGGAGCGGGCCGCGCGTACCGTGGCCTCGATGATCCGCACGCACGCCATCGAGCTGGTTGCCATCGGCAACGGCACGGCCGGCCGCGAGACCGATGAGTTCGTGGCCGAGGTGATCGCCGGACTGGACCGCAAGCCGGTCAAGGTGATGGTCAATGAATCGGGCGCCTCCATCTACTCGGCGAGCGATGTGGCTATCGGCGAGTTCCCCGATCTGGATATCACCGTTCGCGGCGCCATCAGCATCGCACGGCGCCTCCAGGACCCGCTGGCCGAGCTCGTAAAGCTCGACCCGAAGTCGATAGGCGTGGGGCAGTACCAGCATGATGTCGACCAGCGGCTGCTGAAGAAGAAGCTGGAGGAGACCGTGGAGAGCTGCGTCAACTATGTGGGCGTGGATCTGAACACGGCCTCCAAGGAGCTGCTCAACTATGTGGCGGGGATCACCTCCACGGTGGCGAAGAATATCGTGGCGCACCGCAACGAGAACGGCGCGTTCCGCAGCCGGAAGGATCTGCTGAAGGTGCCGAAGTTCGGACCGAAGACGTTCGAGCAGGCCGCCGGGTTCCTTCGCATCCGCAACGGGGAGAACCCGCTGGACAACACGGCGGTGCACCCGGAGAGCTACGGCGTGGTGGAGGCCATCGCCGATGATCTCCAGATCGGTGCCGACCAGGTAACCCGCGTGCCGGAGCGCCTGAAGGGGCTGGACCTAAAGAAATATGTGACCGAGAAGGTTGGCGAGCCCACGCTTCGCGATATCCTGGGAGAGCTGGAGAAGCCGGGGCGCGATCCCCGCGCCGAGTTCCGCTATGCCACGTTCAAGGAGGGGATCAAGGAGATCCGCGATCTGCGCCAGGGGATGGAGCTGGAGGGAGTGATAACCAACGTCGCCAACTTCGGGGCGTTCGTCGATATCGGCGTGCACCAGGACGGACTGGTGCATATCTCGCAGCTCTCCGACTCGTTCGTGGACGACCCCAAGAAAGTGGTGAAAGTGGGGCAGGTGGTGAAGGTGAAGGTGCTGGAGGTGAACGAGGCGCTGAAGCGTATCAGCCTCACGATGAAGTCGGGAGAGCGGCCGAACGGAGGGGGAGGCCGAAACGGGGGAGGAAGGGGGAACGAGGGAGGCAGCAGAAACGAGGGAGGAAGGGGGAACGGAGGGGGAAGCAGAAATGGGGGAGGGAAGGGGAACGGCAATGCCAACAGCGGCGGAGCGGGGCGCGAGCCTCAGAAGCAGTTCACGCTGGATGATCTGAAGGCCCGGTTCAACAACAAATGAGGTGTGACGACTCAGAGGCATTGGGGGATGCCTCTGAGTCGATATAATAGTGAATCCTAATCTGAAAAAATCACACGATGAGAATAGCTCGTCTAAGACTAAAACCTGGATATAGTAAAGACGCTCTTGGTTTGGATATACAGCCTGAAGCTCTAACTATATTTGTAGGCTCCAATAACTCTGGTAAGAGCTTGATCTTACAAGAGATTGAGAAATATTTGTCAGGAGCTTCTGACAGTGGTAAAATTCTATCTAGGATTGATCTAGATGATCCGGGAGAAGAGGGGCTGCTAAGCATGATAGAGGCAAGGTCAGCCGAATATCGTCGAAATGCGTATATAGAAGGTCCCATAAAGCTCGGGAGAGTGAATTTCACTCCTGACCGAATCGAGACGGATATAGTCGATGTAGCGAGACTTGTAAGACGCTATAAGCAGGATGGAATCGGTGAGGCATCTGTACGCAGGCATCTAGTCTCATTGTTCTCTGCTAGACTTGATGGTAAAGCGAGATTTGCTTTAACAGAGCCACGACAATCTGAAGACCTACAAGAGTATCCTAGGAGCCATCTTGCGGCACTCCTTAAGAATGAGGAAGCTAGGGGCGCTATCCGTAAAGTTACATCTGAAGCATTCGGATATCACTTTGTGATTGACCCCACTGCAATGCATACATTGCGAGTAAAAATGTCGATCCGCCCACCAGAAGATAACTATGAGGAGCAGGCCCTAGATGAGAGGGCTAGGCATTTTCATCAGCAAGCTGTTGATATTCAAGAACTTAGTGATGGTATTAAGGCGTTTACGGGCCTTGTGTCCGTTGTTTTAGGATTTGATATGAAATTTTATATGGTGGATGAGCCTGAAGCATTTTTGCACCCGCCTTTATCCAGAAGATTGGGGGCGGTGCTTGCAAATGCAGTTGCAAATAACAAATCGCAAATATTTGTTTCAACCCATAGCTCGGATTTTGTGATGGGATGTTTGCAGTCAGGTCGATCAGTTAATATCGTAAGGTTGACATATAATCAAGGTGTTGCTACCGCGCATCTGCTGCAGAATGAGAAGCTGCGTACTTTGATGAAACATCCCCTTTTGCGCTCATCAGGAGTCGTAAATTCACTTTTCCATCATAGTGCTATTGTGACTGAAGGAGATACTGATAGAGCATTTTATCAAGAGATCAATGACAGAATGCTGGCCCTTGAATCAGAGGGTATATCCGATTGTATTTTCTTGAATGCTCAAAACAAGCAAACGGTAAGATTAATCGTCCGGCCATTGCGAGAAATGGGAATCCCTGCTGCGGCAATTGTTGATCTTGATATAATTAAAAAGAATGATGAATTCAAAAAATTAATCCATGACTGTTTTGTCCCACTTAGTTCTGCCTCATCATGGGGGGCTTGGAGGGGAGACATAAATAAAAAATTTGAAGATAAAGGGATTAACTCGAACAGAGATGGTATGAGTAAGCTAAGTAGTGATGATAAAGATGCCACAATGACTTTCTTGGGTAACCTTGCTGCCTACGGAATCTTTGTTGTACCTAACGGTGCTGTTGAATCATGGCTGGGAAGGTTGGTTGGGCAAACTTCACTGCATGGGCCATCTTGGTTGGTAGAGGTGTTTGAAAAAATGGGATCGGACCCCGACAATGGCATGTATGTGAAGCCTGAGCCCGATGATGTTTGGGAATTCGTTCGCCAAATTCGTGAATGGATATTGAACCCTGATCGTAAAGGGATGCCTAGTGATGAATGGTATGCCAGTCACATTGCGTGAGTTAGAAAAGAGCAGATTGTCTATGTAGTTGTTGGGCTATATCTTATTCTGTACAGGTGGATTGGCTGTTTAACCTTCATTCTCTGTGAATGTTGATCCAAAACAGCACAAATATCAATCGGTAAGACTGCCTCTTTAGAGTGCATAGTGTAATGAAATTGAAGGGTAGCCGTAAGACTACGATTCCGTTGTTATCGTAGTGGCTTGCGGTTTTCACTTGAGTTGACACTTTGCCGGAGGAGGAATAGGTCACTGCTAACGGGCTTCAAGATGAAAAGAGAATGTATCCCATTGCGACATATAGGCAACCCTTCTAGAATGTGTGATGACCTCTAATCAGACGATATGAGGCATAAGGTGTACTATAAGGGGAATCTTAACAGTTCTATTCCTTATGTAAATTGAGATTTTGGAAGTCTCCTCAGTCTTTGTAAATTCGGATGTCTCTGATCGTTGGTCCCTCTCACCCCATCACCCTGCCTGGCTTTCTACGTTCTGTTTACAACTGGGAGTGCGAGTCATGAATCTCGGTGATCCGTTGATGTTCTGGATTTTACACCACGAACATCTTGACGACGTGAAGAAGCGCAATGAGCATCTGCCGGGCGTCGTGGATTCAATGTTCTGGCATTGTGAATTCCACGGGTATGTTCTGGCTATCGAGGCAACGGAGAGTGAAAGGGCGGCACGGCTGATGAAAAAAGTAGGCCGCTACAGCAAGACCGACAAGGGGCTCGAGCTGTACAGGAAGCTGGAGCCGGTTGCAAAGCGGATGGATCTTATCTGAATCCCGCACCAGCTCGTGCGCATCAGGTGGTTGATGCGTACCGGGTATGCATCACGGGCACTCCCGGCTGCCGGACAGGCGCAACCGGGAGTGCCCGTGGTTGCGTTAAATCCACACAGTGGCCGGCGGATATGGTGCGGCTCCCGGCCCTGCCGTCGATAGGCCGTTCATCGGGCCGTTCACCCCCCGCCCGGAGGAGCTGAAGATCGCACGCCGTACTTCCTTGGTTGAATCTGGCCGCACCATTACCTTCTGCCACCCATTCCCCCGATCGCCGTAACGATACTTCCACGGCCCACCATGAAACATTTTCCGTCCTATCTCCTGTTCATCGCCGCATTGCTGGCGGTGGTTCTGGCATTGCCGCTTGCCCTTGTCCTGGATGATGCATCCGGCGGCAGGGAGGCTGAAGAGAAACCGAGCGACTGGTTCTTCCGGCAGCGCGCGTTCCCCCATGGATCAATCAACTACGACGCCTACAGAAGCGCACAGCGCCAGGCCGGCGCCCTGCGGGCCGCGATGAAACGGAACATCAATGCCGCCACGTGGATTCCCGCGGGGCCGGCCAATATCGGCGGGCGCGTCACCTCGCTCGATGTGCATCCATCCGACAGCCTTACCATCTATGTGGGAACAGCGGCCGGCGGCGTGTTCAAGACCACCGACGGCGGAGCGCAGTGGCGCCCGTTGTTCGACGGCCAGCCGAGCCTTGCGATCGGGGATGTGACGATCGATCCCAGAAACCCCGATGTGATCTACGCCGGCACCGGCGAGCCGAACCTCGCAGCCTTCTGCTATCCGGGAAACGGGATCTATAAATCCACCGATGGCGGCGAGAGCTGGCGCCATCTGGGACTGGATTCCACCCGCTATATCGGCAGGATCGTGGTGGACCCATCCAACTCCAGCGCGATCTATGCCGTGGCGATGGGAGAGGTGTTCGATGCAAGTGCCACGCGCGGCCTGTACCGCTCGCAGGATGGCGGGGAGAGCTGGGAGAGGATCTTCTTCCTGAACGATTCCACCGGCTGCATCGATATGGCCGTCCACCCCGGCGCGCCGGGAGTGCTCTTCCTGGCAACCTGGTCACGTAGCGCCGGTCCGGCCGACAGGGTGTACGGCGGGGCCGGCAGCGCCATCTACCGTTCCAGCGACTGGGGGAAAACCTGGACGAAACTTTCCGGCGGGCTCCCCACCGGACGGCTCGGCAGGATCGGCCTTGCAATAGCCCCTTCCGATCCACAGCGGGTCTATGCCATCATCGCCGATACGAACGATGGGCTGGAGGGGATCTACCGGAGCAATGATGGGGGCCGCTTCTGGCGCCAGACCAACGACGGGCAGATCGACACCGATTTCTACCCCGGCTACGGCTGGTGGTTCGGCAATATCCGCGTCGATCCGGTCGATCCTGACCGGGTCTATGCCCTCGGCCTGAATATCTGGAGCACAAGCGATGGGGGAGAGCGATGGAAGAGAGTGGGAATCGATATCCATGTGGACCAGCACGATCTCTACATTCATCCCCGCAACCCGAATTTCATGGTGGCCGGCAACGACGGGGGAATCTATATCACCTCCAACAGAGGTGCCACCTGGCAGCATTCCGATAATTTCCCCGCCACCCAGTTCTATAGCTGCGAGATCGATTTCCAGAACCCGCACAGGCTCTACGGAGGCACCCAGGATAACTACACCCTTCGCACGCTCACCGGCCGTCACGACGACTGGGAATCCATTCTCGGAGGGGATGGCTTTGTGGTGAAGGTCGATCCCACCGATAACCGATATGTCTATGCCGAGTGGCAGAACGGTGGCCTGGCCCGCTCCAGCGACGGGGGCACGACGATGACCTATCTGACGCAGGCGCTGGGGCAGGGGAATCGCTTCAATTGGAATGCGCCCTTCACGCTCGATCCCTCCGACCCGAAGACGCTGTATATGGGCGCGCAACGGGTGCTTCGCAGCACCAATCGCGCCGAGAACTGGGTTCCGATCAGTCCCGATCTCACCAGAAATGCCAAGGAGTGGGGCGGGTACGGGGGAACCCTCACCACCATCGCCGTGGCGCCGAGCAACCGGAAGGTGATCTATGCAGGCTGCGACGATGGCAACGTCTGGATGACGCCGGATGGGGGAACCAGATGGAACCGGATCGATACCGGGCTTCCCAGGCGGTGGGTCACCAATATGGCGGTGGACCCCATCGATGCCCGTACCGCCTATGTGACGCTCTCGGGCTTCCGGTTCATCGATTATCAGCCGCACATCCTGAAGACCACCGATGCCGGGGAGAGCTGGGCCGATATCTCCGGCGATCTGCCGGAAGTCCCCATCAACAAGGTTATCGTCGATCCCCGTAACCGCAGGATGCTCTTCGTTGGTACCGATGTCGGGGTGTTCTACACCGAAAACGGCGGCGAGCGATGGCTCCCCCTGGGAACCGGCCTGCCGAACGTGCCGGTGATGGATCTGGTGCTGCATCATCCCACGCGCAAGCTGGTGGCCGCCACATTCGGCCGTTCGATGTTTTCGATAGACGTCTCATCGGCGTCCGGTGCCGGACAGGGGGAGAACACCGGGCGTGTCGCGGGGAGCCTTACGAGCATCCCCACTCCCTTCTCAGGCTCCACCACGCTGCGCTTCACCCTTCCATCGGCCGGGAACGGGGAACTGGAGGTGTATGATCTGGCCGGACGGCGCGTGCGGAGGTTGTTTCAGGGGCGGATGGAGGCGGGGGCGCAATCGTATATCTGGGACGGCCGCCACGATGATGGAACAAAAGCTGCTCCGGGAGGATATCTGTACCGGCTGCGAATCGGCGATCTGATGATGGTGGGAAAAACAAGCATGCTGTGACGGGCCACCCGCACGCGGCCTGTCCGGGTTGTTCAATTCCGAAGCGCATGTTCCAGGTGGCTGCGAGAAAAAAAACTGATATTCTCGTAGGCTCCGTTGTCGTGGAGTGTGACTTGGCGACCGTGGCTGCTACCACCTTGCTCGTTCGGGCGGAGTTCGACTCCGCCCGTCTCGGCGTTCGCAGGCATCGCGGAGTCGAACTCCGCGACAACGCATCTCAGAAAGCCTATCCGTCGGTACTTAATTCCTGTCCCAATACTATTTAATGGGATATTTTTTAATTCCGCATCCTCCTCTTCCGCCTCTTGATTGAATCGCGCCGCTCCAGTACATTCCCGCACCTTGTACCCCGATTCTCTCACCCTTTGTCCCGTCCCACCATGAAGCGTTTTTCAGCGTATTTCATATTCAGCCTTGCGCTCCTTGCCGTAGCGCTGGCCCTGCCGTTCGCTCTGTCGGTGGATGGTACGCCCGGCAGGGAGAAGGAGGAGAAGAAACCGAACGACTGGTTGTTCCGGCAGCGCGCCTACCCGTACGAGACGATCAACTACGAAGCCTTCAGAGCCGCCCAGCGCCAGGCCGGGGTTCTCCGCGTGGCGGCCAAACGCAATCTCAACGCCGCCGAATGGATGCCCGGCGGCCCGTCCAATATCGGCGGGCGCGTCACCTCGTTCGATCTTCATCCTTCCGATACGCTCACGATCTATGCGGGAACCGCGGCCGGAGGGATCTTCAAGACGACCGATGGCGGCGGCACCTGGAAGCCGGTCTTCGACGAGCAGGGGAGCCTTGCGATAGGTGATGTGGCGGTCGATCCCAACAATGCCGATGTGATCTACGCCGGCACCGGGGAGGCAAATCTCTCCGCGCTCTGTTATCCGGGAAACGGGATCTATAAATCCACCGATGGCGGCGAGAGCTGGCGCCATCTGGGGCTGGATTCCACCCGCTATATCGGCGAGGTGATCGTGGACCCGTTCGATTCCCGGCGCGTCTATGCGCTGGCGATGGGAGAACAGCTGGACCGGAACGCATCGCGCGGGCTGTATCGTTCGCAGGATGGCGGGGAGAGCTGGGAGCGGATCTTCTTCCTGAACGATTCCACCGGCTGCATCGATATGGCGATCCATCCCGATGATCCCAACATCCTCTTCATCACTACCTGGGAGCGCACCGGCACACCCTCCTCCAGAACGCTCGGCGGTCCGGGCAGCGGCATCTATCGCTCCGGCAACGGCGGCGGCAGCTGGACGAAGCTGGCCGGAGGATTTCCGGGCGGCTCGCTCGGCCGTATCGGCATCACCATCGCCCCGTCCGATCCGAACCGCATGTACGCGATCGTGGCCGATACCATCGGCGAGTTCGGAGGGATCTACCGCAGCGACAACGGGGGAGCCACCTGGAGCCGGACGGAGGATTCCGGGATCGACTATTTCTTCTTCTCCAACTTCGGCTGGTGGTTCGGCCGCATCTACGTCGATCCCCATGATCCCGATCTGGTCTATGCGCTGGGAATAGATACCTGGCGCAGCACCAGCGGCGGAAAGGGATGGGAGAACTTCAACCCCAATTACGAGGTCCATTCCGACCAGCATGATCTGTATATCCATCCGGGCAACCCGGCGTTCATAGTGGCCGGCAACGACGGCGGGATCTATACCAGCTATAACAAGGGGAACAACTGGACGCACGCCGGGAACTTCCCTGCCACCCAGTTCTACACCTGCGAGGTCGATTACCAGTATCCCTACCGCCTGTACGGCGGCACCCAGGATAACAACACCATCCGTACCCTCACCGGCCGTCACGACGACTGGCATCCGATTCTCGGCGGGGATGGCTTCGTGGTGCGGATAGATCCGGCCGATAACCGCTATGTCTACGCGGAGATGCAGAACGGGAGCTTCTATCGCTCCACCGATGGCGGGGAGACGATGCAGTTCGCCATCGAGGAGATAGCCTTCGATGATTACGAGGATCGTTTCAACTGGAACACGCCCTTCACGTTCGATCCCTCCGATACCAGGACCATCTACCTCGGATCGCAGCGCATCTACCGCACTAGCGATCGCGCCGAGCACTGGGTTGCGATCAGCCCCGATCTCACCAAGAGCGCCCAGGAGTGGGGGGGTGCCGGCGGTACCCTCACCACCATAGCGGTGGCCCCGAGCGACCCGGCGACCATCTATGCCGGCTGCAACGACGGCAACGTCTGGGTGACGCAGAACCGGGGGATGAACTGGACCCGGATCAACGAGGGGCTCCCGCAGCGGTGGATCACCCGCGTGGCGGTGGACCCCCTGGATGCCCGCACCGCCTATGTGACCCTCTCCGGGTTCCGCTATCTCGATTATCAGCCCCATATCCTGAAGACCACCGATGCCGGCCGCAGCTGGATCGATATCTCCGGCAACCTGCCGGAGGCACCAATCAACGAGGTGGTGATCGATCCGCGCAACCGGAAGGTTCTGTTCATCGCAAGCGATGTCGGGGTCTTCTACACGGAGAATGGAGGTGAGTCGTGGCTGCCGCTGGGGACCGGGCTGCCGAACGTTCCGGTGCTGGATCTGGAGATTCATGCTCCCACACGCAGGCTGATAGCCGCCACGTTCGGGCGGTCCATGTTCACGATCGATATCTCCTCGGTTGCCCGCGCCGGTGAAGGAGCGGACGGAGAGGGCGTGGCCGCCGCCGCTATCGCCAGCAGCCCCGTGCCGTTCTCCCTCACCTCCACGGTTCGCTTCACTCTCCCCTCGGCGGGAGACGGGGAGCTTGATGTGTATGATCTGGCCGGGCGGCGCGTCCGGAGGCTGGTGCAGGGGCGGATGGAGGCGGGGGCGCAATCCTATATCTGGGATGGCCGCCGCGACGATGGAACACGAGCGACACCGGGAGGATATGTCTATCGTCTTCATGCCGGCGATGCGATGCTGGTAGGAAAGACCGTGCTGCAATGACCCGCGCCGGATGTATCGCGCAGGAACGCGCTGGCAGTGCCCGTTACATAATTCCACGAAGGACTGGTGCCATGATTCCGGAACGTCATGCCGAACAGCATCTGGTGCAACGCATCGGCTGGCTTCGCGCCTCCATTCTGGGGGCGAACGACGGTATAGTCTCAACAGCCAGCCTGATTGTGGGGGTGGCTTCGGCAACGCCCTCTTCGCATGCAATTCTCGTTGCCAGCCTGGCCGGCATCATCGCCGGGGCCATGTCGATGGCCGCCGGAGAATATGTCTCCGTCAGCTCGCAGGCCGACACGGAAAAAAATGAGCTGGAGCGGGAGAAGCGAGAGCTGGCACAAGATCCGGAAAGCGAGCTGGAGGAGCTTACCCGTATTTATATCAGCAGGGGCGTCCGGGAAGATCTCGCTCGTGAGGTATCACGGCAGATGATGCTCAGGGACGCTCTGGGGGCGCACGCACGCGACGAGCTGGGCCTGTCCGAATTATCGCACGCACGCCCCTTGCAGGCCGCGCTTGCCTCTGCGGCTTCGTTTGTGTTCGGGGCCGCTCTGCCCTTTACGGCGGCGTTGCTGAGCCCCGTCCGGAATGCCGTTCCCGTCGTGTTCGTGTGCGCACTGGCAGCGCTGGCGCTGCTTGGGGGGATCGGTGCGACAACGGGTGGAGCCCCTATTACGACGGCTGTGATCCGGGTAACCTTCTGGGGGGCGCTGGCGATGGCGGTCACGTCCGGTATCGGCCGGTTGATCGGAGTCAATATCTGAATGCCGTCATGGGGCGAACGCCTCGATACGATACCCGCGAAGCGGCCGCATCACCCGGATGCCGCCGCTTTTTTTTCGCGTACCCGGCGCGGGCGTTCGTGCCGGATCTCCCCGGTCGTCTTTGCGCGCTCATACCACGGCCATCGCCACGGCCGCTACGAACATCACCACCGCGGTGATCCAGCCAAGCCACCGCAGAAGTGGCGTGGAAACCCGGTCGCCCATCACCTTGGCGTCGCTGGAGAGCATGGTGACGATCACCACAAGGGGCGGTGCCAGCACCCCGTTGACCACCGCTGCCAGAAAGAGCATCCGCACGGCGCTGATCCCGGCAAAATCGAGCGCCAGCCCTCCGGCCACCGAGGCCGCCAGGATGATATAGAATTTCCCTGCCAGCCGTGGCCGCTCGTTCAGCGAGCCGTGCCATGCTCCCGCCTCGGCCATCGCGTAGGCGGCCGATCCGGCCAGCACCGGAACGCCCAGCATGCCGGTGCCGATGATGCCCACGGTGAAGAGGAGATAGGCCAGATTCCCGGCCAGAGGCCGAAGCGCTTCGGCCGCCTCCCGCGCCGTGGCGATCTCGGTGTGCCCGGCCGCATGGAGCGTTGCGCCGGTGGTCAGGATGACGAAATACATGATGAGGTTGGAGATGCCCATGCCGGTCAGCACGTCGGTTCTGGCGCTCTTCAACTCCTGATCGGTTGCCCCGCGGCGCTGGCTCACGGTCTTGCGCCCCATCGCCCGTTCCTCCTCCACTTCCTGCGCCGCCTGCCAGAAGAAGAGGTAGGGGGAGATGGTGGTGCCGAGGATGGCGAGGAAGGTTGCGATATACCCTGGGGTGAGTTCGATCCTGGGGATGAAGGTGGCGCGCAGAATCGCCCCCCAGTCGGGATTGGTCATGAATGCGGTTATCACATAGGCGAAGAGCACCATCGTCAGCCACTTGAACACGGTTACCAGACGGCGGTAGCTGCTGAAGATCAGAAGGAGGGTGATGAGAATTGCGAAGAACGGAATCCACCAGATCTGATCCACCCCCGTCATCATCTCCATCGCCTCGGCCATCCCTTTCAGGTCCGCGCCGATATTGACCACATTGGCGGCCAGCAGCAGGGTACAGGCCATCCAGAGCACCCAGCGGCTGTAGCGGCGGCGGATCACTCCTCCCAGCCCCAGCCCGGTCACCATGCCGATCCTGGCGCACATCAACTGCACCGATACCATCAGGGGAAAGGAGAAGAGCGCCGTCCAGAGCTGCGCAAACCCGAAGGCCGCGCCGGTCACCGAGTAGGTGGAGATGCCCGATGGATCGTCATCGGCGGCACCGGTGATGAGCCCCGGCCCCAGTTCCCCGAAAAACCCTTTGATCCTGTCGGCTATGCGGCGTCTCTCTTCTGGTTGCATGGAGGATAATAGGTAAAGGTTGGCAGACGGGAGGGCACGTGGTATCTCGTCATGGCACCGGCGGAGCGCTGGCTACCGAGCACGGACTCTCTCCCCGATGGAAGATCCAACATCGTACATCAACATTCCCCCGGCTTCGTCCGTCAATCGTAAATCGAAAATTCTTCTCTCCCCGTATCTTCGTAGCCATGTCCAAGCATTCAATCCCCCCGCTCCGTTCTGTGCCCTGCCGGGTGTTCGCGATATGTTTCTGCCTTGCTCTGATGGCGCTCACCGCGAGCGCGCAGAGCACGCGCGGCACGGAGTTCTGGATAGGGTACATGACCCATACCTCTCCCACCGGCGATCCTCCGGAATTCACCGTTTATATCTCCACGCGCAGGCCCAATACCGCGGTCATCTCCATTCCGGGGAGCGGTTTCACGCAGAACGTCGGCATTCCCGCGAACTCCGTACGTGCCATCTCGCTGCCGCAGAACCTTCTGCTGACGATCGAGTCGGAGGGGATTGCCAACCGCGGCGTGCGGATCGCCACCACCGATTCGGCCGATGTCTGGACCCTGAGCTATGTGCCCAGAACGATGGAGGGCACCTCCGTGCTGGCAAAGGGGGCGCTCGGCAGCGATTATCGCGTGATGGCCTATCAGGGCTTCACCGACGACGCCAATTTCCCGATCGCCTCGCAGTTCATGATCGTGGCTACCGAGAATGCCACCCGCATCGAGATCACCCCCTCGGCGGTGACGCTTGGCGGGCGCCCCGCCGGGGTTCCCTATACCATCACCATGAACCTGGGGCAAAGCTACCAGGTTCGTTCGATTCACGATCTCACCGGCAGCCGTGTCCGCTCGCTGGATGGCCGGCCGATCGCTCTGTTCGGCGGGGTGGAGCGCGCCAATGTGCCGCTCGGCGCCAAGTTCCAGAACCATCTGTTCGAGCAGATGTTCCCGGTGGAGCGGTGGGGACCACCCGACACGGAGGCCTGTGGCGGGGACGGCGTCG
>JBMDXA010000059.1:0-15895 GCA_048594725.1 Candidatus Kapaibacteriota bacterium | reverse complement strand
GCTTCACGGTGAGCGCGGCGTACTCGAACTAAGAGAATTCGGAATGATGTCTCGATGAAGTCTGATGTGATGGGTGGTTGATTGGTTATGCTCCAAGGTGGTATGGGAGTCTGGTTCCGAACCAGGCTCCCATGCTTTTTTTACAGTGGGCATTGCTGATATATCACATGTGCGTAAGCGCTCTGGTTGTGTGGGGCCCGCATAGCGGTGCCGGGACATACAGCGGATTCATGGCCGGAAATCATATATTTTCAGAAACTGCTATCGTAATTCTGTATCGGCCTGGAACAACAGCAATCTTCCATGAGCATCATTATTTCACGGAACGGAAAAGAGGGGCGCAGGCTGGAGCCGGCGGCGGTACCGGATGAGGAGTATCTCCAGCGTTATATCCGGGATAATCCGGGAATACTTCCGCTCGATGAAATCGGCAACGATCTCCGGCTTCTGGTTCTGGCCAGGGAATTCCCAACCGGGAGCGGGCCTATCGATATCCTTGGGATCGATCAGCATGGCGATGTCTATCTGATAGAGACGAAGCTCTATCGCAACAGCGATAAGCGGAAGGTTGTGGCGCAGGTGATGGATTACGGGGCTTCCATCTGGAAGGGATATCTGGGAGAGGAATCGTTCACCGAACTGCTGGACAGGCATGTCAGGCTCTCCACGGGGGAATCCCTTATGGATCGCATCATGCGCTCGTACGGTCTGGAGGGGGATAGAGCCAGAATATTGATTACGGCTATCGCGGCGGCAATCGGCGAAGGGCGGTTCCGGTTTATGATCCTTATGGATCATCTGCATGAGCAGCTCAAGGATGTTATCACCTTTCTCAATGCGAACAGCCGTTTCACAGTCTATGGGGTCGAGTACGATTTCTATCGATACGATGATCTGGAAATTCTCATCCCGAAATTATATGGTGCCGAGATTGCCAAGCAGGTGGCTGCGCCGGGCGGGCGCCAATGGGATCATGAAAGTTTTCTGGCGGAATCGGACAAGAGCCTGAATATCCATGAAGCTGCCATTCTCCGGCATCTTGTTGACTGGACCCTGCGCTCCGCCAGCAATCCCGGATGGGGGAAGGGAGGGGAAGCGTATATCAACCCGAAATTCCAGGCCTGCCATGCCAGCCGCGCGCTCTTCAGCCTTACACAGCATGGCGTTCTCTATCTGAATTTTCAGGCGATGGCCCCTGATGCAAAGGCGCTGGATGTCGTACGCCGTATCGGCGAGCGGCTCCGTGGCATAGAGGATATTCGTATCCCGGAAGATTTCATGAAGAAAAATCCCCCTGTACCGATCGGACAATGGGGACCGCATCTGCAGGAGCTTATCCGGATATTCGAAGAGGAATTGCGGAGGGCCGATGGCAGTGGGCAATCGTTGTTGTGATAGGCCCGCCGGTGCCATTATTCTCCTTGCAAGCCCTGGCCCGGCGCAGCTCCCGGAATCATTTTTCCGGCTAATTCCCCTCCATGCGATCCCCCAGTATCCTCATCATCTCCGTTTCTCCCCTGGCCTGTGCAAGCGAGAGCGGGGTCTGTCCCTGGGCAACCGGCGCCGGGGTTGCGCCCCGGTCCAGCAGCATCACGGCGATATCCACCGATCCCATCTCGGCGGCACGGTGCAGAGCGGTAAATCCGCGATAGTCGGCCGCATCGGGATCGGCGCCGTGGTCGAGCAGGAACAGCGTACTCTGCGCGTCCTGCGACTGCACCGCGTTCATCAGCGGGGTGGCCCCTTCGGCGGAGCGAACATCGATTGGCGAGCCATGCTCCAGAAGAAATTCCACCATCTCCCCATCCCCGCGCGCCAGCGCCCAGTGCAGCGGCGCCAGGCCATCCTGCGCCAGCAGATCCACGGGTATTCCGCCGGCCAGCAGTTGCCTGGCAGCATCGAAGTCGCCACGGGCCACCGCGATATGGAGCAGCGAGTGGGTGCGCAGGGGCCTGGTAAACGGAACCGGCTGGTACTCGTAGGGGGTGGCGATATGCACATGGTTGCCGAAGTTCGACATGCACCACAGACCCGCCCCTCTGGAGTCATCCTGCAGCCCGGCCGGCAGCGGCGCGGGAACGATCATTTCCAGCGGATGGCTTCTGATGAGAAAATCGAACGCGCGAACCGTAAATGCGGGCTCCTCATCGTCGTCGGTGATGGTTCCCCGGATCGAGGTGATGATGATTTCCTCTCCGTGCTGTTCCACCTTGGCAACGGCCTGCACCTGCCTGAGCCAGCTTCGCACGCAGATGATGGAGCCCTGATGATAATAGATGGCCCATTTATGTTCCATCTCGGTGGGCATAAACAGGACGCCATCGGCCAGGGTGCCATCCACCGGATAGCGCAGTCTGGAGCGGAGAGCCTGTGGCGATGCGGGCGCCACGCCGATAAAGCCGGTGCCATCATCGCTGCGGAGCGATGCGGCATTTGCCGCGCATTCCGGATCACGGCTCGCCGAGAGCATGCCGAGCGTTACCGGCCGCACATCGAGCACCGGCACCCCCCACCGGTTGTCGGTGGCGGCTATCCAGGATAATGCGGGGAGGTCGGCCCCGCTGCTACGGGGATCGTTCGTTCTGCGGTCCACCCTTCGCTCTCCCGAATCCTCTCGGCCGAACAGATGTCTGAGCCATTTCATACAAATCTCTCCATGGCTGGGGAGGGGTGAATCGTGGAATATGGGGCGGCAGCCTGATGCAAGGCAAGTGGTAATACGCATGTCAGGCCCCGCAGATGCGTATCGTAACATGACGGGGAGTGTGTCCGGTTGCCGGAATATGTCCGGCAACCGGACAGGATTTAATCGGGTAATAGCCTGTTTTTAGCTCTATTTAAAGGTTTTTTGGCTTTGGCATGGCATTGATTATCTCTGTTTCCATACGCGGTACTGGACACACCGCGTAGCAGAGCCCGGACAGCAATGTGAATGATGATGTTCGGCTCTGTACAGGACAATACCTTGGACAAATTTTCAGGACCTTTACCCATGAAGCGCATTTCTTCTGCTCTCGTCGCCCTCTTCGCTCTGACCCTCGGCGGTTCCGCCGCGTTCGCCCAGTCGGCAGCTCCGACCTCCTCGGCAACGATCACCACCCCGATCACCGCCTCGGCAACCGCCCCGCTCGCCTTCGGTACCATCACCAAGGGCGCTACCGCTACCGTCGCCGCCGACAACGTTTCGGCTGCCGCCTTCAACTTCAGCGGTGACGAGCGTGACAATATCACTGTGACCGTGCCGGCCAGCCTTTCGATCGCGACCACGGCCGGTGCCGGTGGCTCGATGACCGTGACGCTGAACCGCGCTGCGATGCGCTACTCGCCGCTGGGAAATATCCCGGCCAACGGCGCGCAGAGCGTGGATGCCTCCAGCGGCACGGTGGCGGTGGATCTGAGCATGGATAATCAGGGCAACGCGACCAACAACGATGGTCTCGGCCAGGCGTTCATGTGGATCGGCGGATCGGTGACCCCGGCAGCCACGCAGCAGCGCGGCAGCTACAGCGGCACCTTCACCGTCAGCGCCGCGTATACCAACTAAGTAACGACAACGCGATCCTCCCGCAAGATCAGATGATTGGTGTGTGATGAATTGGTGATGATAAGGTGATACAGCGTGATTGCACAGAAAGCCCGGCAGCGATGCCGGGCTTTCACGTTTACAGGGGGGAGCCGCAGGAATATTCCGGCGAATGCGGCCGGGCCCGGGAAAACCGGTTGAGCGGCATCATCCTGTGCCGTATACTTCCTTTTCTGTGAATGGAGGTCCACACGACGAGCTCCGGCCGGAAATGCCGGCCAGTTCTCCCGCTCCTGTTCTTCTTCACAGGAAATTCCTTCATCAATTTTTTTTCAGGAGAACATCATGGCCTGGGATGAACGCGAGGATACCACCATCTACAAGGTGGTGGTCAATCACGAGGAACAGTATTCCATCTGGCCGGCGGACCGTATGCTTCCGACGGGGTGGGACGCCACGGGATTTTCCGGCAACAAGAGGGAGTGCCTTGATAAGATCAATGAGATCTGGACCGATATGCGCCCGCTGAGCCTTCGCAAGAAGATGGAGCAGGACGCCGCCAACCGCTGATACCGCCGGGTGGCGCTTATCACAGGGGGAGGATATCACCGCTGCCGCCGGTCCGGCTCCGCGTCCGCCGGGGCGGATGTGGTATCCTTCCCATCCTCTGCCGCGTTTGCATTCCTCGCGCCGGTTGAACATCTTATCGGCCGGCGCTACCGCGGACATCCGCGCGGATTCCGATTCCCTCCCGGAAGCCCCCTACGCTGGCCGCCGCCGTGCAGTGATTGCACAGGGCGGCTCGCCGGTCATGATAAAGATCATTGAGGTGATTGCCTCTGCCATCGATCTCCAGGAGGATTATGATATCGAACGCGACACGCGCAACGGCGGTTCTTATCGCCTTCACCGCCATGCAGGGCTGTTACCACAGCCGTATTCTCACCGATACCCAGCCGGCGACCGAGTACCGCAAGGAGACCGTGCATTCCCTTTTCTGGGGCCTGGTTCAGGAAGATGTCGTCCCGGATAATTGTCCCAGCAATGCATTTCAGGAAGTGCGTGTGGGTACCAATTTCGGCTATGCGCTCATATCGGTGGTGTCGCTGGGGATATGGGTGCCGATGGAACTGGAATGGCGCTGCGCCAAGGAGCCAGCCCCTTCCGTCCCCGAACAATAGCCGGTCGTACAGATAGGCCGGTATAAGGCCGCCGGCCCGCTCTTCCGGTATTCCCTTGCGGGCCGGGCCGCTAGCGCCAACGTCTCGCTTGGCTCGTATGAATATCGCTCCCCCACGCATTTCCCAATCGAAAATCCAAAATCGTAATCGGTGTTCCCCCCATGCATCCCCCAATCGAAAATCCAAAATCGTAAATCGAAAATCGACTATGCCACCATCAGGCCCGCGCTCGGCACGTGTGAAAATCTCCCAACCGGGAGCCTGGATCAACCGGCATCAGAATATTCATCAGCCCATCGACCGGCTGTACGATGTCTGGAATCCGCCGCAACCGGTGGAGGATATACTCGGCGATCTTCGCCGCACCGTCACGGCGTTGCAGGGGATTATCGGCGATGCCGCCCAGGACAACATGCGGTTGCGGGCGATCGGCGGCGGATGGTCGCTCTCGCCGGTGGTGGCAACCAACGGGCGTCTGGTGAACACCCGCCCGCTGAACTGGTTCTTTCCGCTCGGTGCGCAGAGCATCGTACCGGAATATGCCGGCGATAGAAAACGGCTTCTGTTTCTGCAGTGCGGGGTGAGCGTGCAGGAGGCGAACGATCACTTCTTTCAACGGGGAATGGCGCTTCGAACCTCCGGCGCAAGCAACGGCCAGACGATCGCGGGGGCAGTGGCTACCGGCACGCACGGCTCGGCCTTTTCGTTCGGCGCGATGCAGGATTCCGTGCTCGGTATTCATCTGGTGGTAAGCCCTACACGCGTTATCTGGCTGGAGCGTGCCTCCCATCCGGTGGTGACCGATGGTTTCCTCGCGCGCCTGGGAGCCGAGCCGGTGCGGGACGATGCGCTCTTCAATGCCGCCCTGGTGAGCTTCGGCAGTTTCGGGCTGATCCATGGTCTGCTGGTAGAGGCCGAGCCGGCCTACAAGCTGGCCGCGGCCTGCCGTATCATGCCGTTCGATGCGGCGCTGCGCCATGCCATGGATACGCTGGAATTCGATGCTCTGCCCCTTCCGCATCCCGGCGAGACCCCCTATCATTTCGCCGTTATGATAAACCCGCACAACCGTGCTGCCGGGGCCTACGTCACCACCATGTACCGCCAGTCCTGTCCGGACGGATATCAGCCGGCCCCCACGCCGGCCGGGGGGCTCGGGCCAGGCGATGATCTGCTTGCGGCGGTGGGAGCGGTGGCGAATTTCGTTCCGGGCACGGCGGCCGTGGCGGTCAATGCGCTGGTGAACCAGGTCTATCCGGCGCCGTTCGACCGGACCGGAATTCCCGGCGAGGTCTTCTGCACCACCTTCACGCAGGGAAAGGGGATGAGCACGGAGATCGGTGTGCCGCTGGAATACACCACGCGCGCGCTCGATATTCTCCTCGGCCTTCCCGAAGCCAATGAGTATCCCGGTCTGATCGCCATGCGGTATGTGAAGGGATCGCGGGCCACGCTCGCCTTTACCCGCTATCCGATCACCTGCACCATCGAGCTTCCGGGAGTGTTCTCCAACGGCACCGAGCGATATTATCGCAGAGTATGGGAGGAACTGGAGCGCGCGGAAATTCCCTTTACCCTCCATTGGGGGCAGATGGGAAATTATAGCCCCGGTCATGTGCGGAACATGTATGGCGATGCCGCGGTGGATTCCTGGATACGGGCGCGCGAGCGGCTTCTGGAGCCACGGATGCGCCGTGTCTTCACCAGCCCTTTTCTGGAGAGCTGCGGATTGGGATGAGGATGAGAACCGCCGCCCGGTTCCTCTTGTTCCGATAATTCTCGCCATAGCCTGCCGGGGAGTTTTCGCGATGGCGGTGGATCTGTATATTCAACACGATATACGGAGTGTGACGAAGAACAGCAACTTGCGGGCTCGCAGGAGCCCGGAATACTACAGGAGAATACACGTGAACGCAGAGAAAGAAATCGCCACCCTTGCAGGGGGATGTTTCTGGTGCCTTGAGGCCGCCTACGATCAATTGAAAGGGGTGGAGAAGGTGGAGTCTGGATATGCAGGAGGGAGCGTGGATAATCCCACCTACCAGCAGGTCTGCACCGGCACCACCGGGCATGCCGAGGTGGTGCAGATCACGTTCGATCCATCGGTGATATCCTACCGGGAACTGCTGGAAGTGTTCTTCACCATTCATGATCCCACCACGCTGAACCGGCAGGGAGCGGATGTGGGGACGCAATATCGCTCGGCGATCTTCTATCATTCCCCGGAGCAGAAGGCCGCCGCCGAAAGCGTGATCGCCGGTCTGAGCGCCGAGAAGATCTGGGATAACCCGATCGTGACGGAGCTGGCGCCCCTTGATGAATTTTATCCGGCCGAGGAATATCATCGCGATTATTACGAGCGAAATCCCGGGCAGCCCTACTGCCAGGCGGTGATAGCGCCGAAGGTGTCGAAATTCAGGAAGAAATTTCTCGAAAAACTTGTCAGGTAATATGATCGATATAGCAACCGATGGCGCGCAGGAACCCGGCGATAAGGATTCCGGATTTATCATGATCCGCTCCGAGCGTGCCGGGGATTACGATGCGGTGCGCCGCCTCAACCAGAACGCGTTCGGCCGCCCGGCCGAGGGGGCGCTGGTGGATGCTCTGCGCCCGGCCGCCGATCCCGGCATATCGCTGGTCGCGATCGATCGAGATGAGGTGGTGGGGCATATATTCTTCAGCCCCGTCTCGGTGATTACCGAGGGGGAACCGTTCTCCGCAATGGGGCTTGGGCCGATGGCGGTGGACCCCTCCCGCCACAACCAGGGTGTCGGTTCGATGCTGGTGCGCGAGGGACTCCGGCGCTGCCGCGAGATGGGGCAGGATGCGGTGGTGGTGCTGGGGCATACGTGGTTCTACCCGCAGTTCGGTTTCGTTCCCGCTTCCGGCAAGGGGATACGATCCGAATACGATGTCCCCGACGATGTGTTCATGGTGCTGGAACTGGAGCCCGGGGCCCTGGACGGCCGCGATGCCCTGGTGCGCTATCTTCCCGCATTCTCCGGTGTGGAATAATTACGCCGATTATTTCCATGAAACGTTATGGTGATTCTTTGAAGGGAAAACCGATCTATTTCTCTCTTCCGGAAGTGAGCGTTCTGCTGGCGCGCCTCCGGAGCGATGCCCCGTTCAGCAGGCTCTTTACGGCGCTGTATTCCGGGGATTATATCCCGTTCGATATCTCGGCGCATGATGCGGATATCGATGCGGTTGCCGCGACGCTGGCCTCCGGGGGCTTCCCCGGAATGCCCTCCGAGATATCGATGCGGTTGCGGGAGCTTGGAGCGGAACTCGCCAGGGCCGAGAAAGTATCGCCGGGAACCGGGGAAAGCCATCTGCAGCTGGATGCCGATCTGGAACTGCTGGAACGGAGGCTCACGGAATATCTGGACCGAGAGACCCCCGGGGCAGCCGGGAAACTCGTTATCACTCTTCTGTACGGAGGAGGCCGGGTTGCTCCGGATATATTTCGCGAACAGGAGCCGCAGCTGTATCTGGTCCCTTTTCCCGCCGTGCAGTATGGCGCGGGAAGGCTGACGCGGGTGAGAAGCGAGGAATTATTTCCTGATGATGATCCCCTGGCGGCATCTCTTCGTCCCAGCTTCGAGCAATGGCGCCGGTTCTATGCCAGCGCGGCCGGGCGGGGAGATGTGGTGCTGGTCTATATCGGCTGAGATATGCCGGGGGATATTCCGTGGCCGGTAAGCCGCATCTCCACACGCCGCGGCTTGGCGCGATCATTTTCGGGAGGGTAGTCAGAGGGATAATCCCCGGAGCGCTATTCGGAGGTTACGGTAGAACGCACGGAGATCCGAGCGTTCCGGGATGCCCGCCACCTGCCCGTCTCCCAGCTCGATGATGATCCATTCGCCATCCGCTTTCCGCGCGATATCCATCGTAAAGAAATTGCTTCCGATTGCCCCGGCTACCTGCCGGAACAGGAGTTCATCAGGGATATCCAGGGTGTATGTTCCCTCCTCCCAGTATTCCGTGGCGAAGAACAGGTTCCCCTCGCAGTAGAAGCGCCGGAACTCCTGTGTGAGAGGCATGCCGCTGCGTGAATGCCGCTCCAGGGCCTCCAGTTCCACAAATTCCCTGAAGACGAGACCCCCGGCCAGATCATCCCCCTGCAGCTCGATGAACCGGGATGTGATGCGCTCTACGGCCACGATATCGCTTGCATCGGGAATAAAGCATGCCTCCAGCCACTCATGCTTTCTCGATTTTACATAATCCTTCACAACGAGCGGCTTTCCGCCGAACCTTTTCAACAACATTCCTACTTCCCTGAAATCAGGAAGCGTTCTCCCTGCCATCGGTATCACCACGGATGCGGGGGTGTGTGCAGCGATGGTGCCATAGGAATCGGGGAAATAGTGGCAATGCCGGTACTGCTCCGGTGTATTGACGAGCCGTATCCCCCGTTCGCGCAGGGTGATGTAGAGCTGCCGGTACGATTCCGGTGACAGCATCCAGCCACGATAGATTCCGATAACCTCCTGATCGTAGCGGGGAATATTTCGTACTGCGCGGGCCGGATTGCCGTCGGCGGACAGCGCCTCGAAATCCACCAGCGCGGATGCGAAACCAGCCTCGCCGGCCGCTTCCACTTCGGCGAGATAGGCGGGATCGGGACGGGACGGGGCGAAGGGCTCGGAACAGAAGAGTGTGATCATAGCATCAACCGGTATCCGGGACATATCAATCTGCCGGAACTCGCGAGCGCGGCAGAAAAGGAATATCCATAAAATACTGCGGGAGCGGCCCCGGTTGGAGCCACTCCCAGTATCATGCTTGAATATCGGCGTCGGCTCCTGCTAGGCAGGGACCATATCCTTGTTGTTCCGGTTGAAGTGCCTGTGCTGTGCTATCGCCGCGATAAACGCCTGGGCGGCCTCATCCACCGATGATCCTTCCGGCAGCATCACAACGCCCGGCTGTGCTACCGGATCGCCGCCGGAACCGGATGCCGGTTTCACACCGATTGCGGCGGCCGCCAGCAGACCGGCTCCATCGCCGGTGGCCGCGATCGCCTTGCAGTGCTTGTAGGTCTCGTTGATGAAATGAATGGCATCTCCCATCCCCTTCAATGCGGCGACGCTCTTTTCTCCTCCCGGCACATACAGGGCATCGAATATTACCGAAGCGGCGGTCAGAAATGTCTTGTCCACGGCGATCCTGTCTCCGGAAGCGCTGGTGATGGTGCCGCCATGTTTCGAAACCACGAAGGAGGTGGCCCCTTCATTCTTCAGCGCGGCCTGCATCGCATTCAGCTCATCGCCATCCACGCCGTTGGCAGCCAGTATCGCCACTCGCCGGCTCTTGATGCTGTTCTTCGGCATATTTTCCATGCTCAATGCCGGCGATGACTTTCCGTGATTGGGGCGTGCCGGAGCCGCGGGCGCATCCACGCCGATCCCTTCGGCCACCCGCACTGCCAGATCGTGATCGATATTGTTGAAATGCTCTATCATCCGGCGGCGGATATCCATGATCTCCACCTTGCCCAGCTCGAACTGTGCCGCCTGAACGATATGCTCCTTTTCGGTGGCCGACATGCTGTTCCAGAAGAGGGTGGCCTGGCTGTAATGGTCCTTGAAGCTTTCGCTCCGCTCCCTCACCTTGTATCCCTCCACCTTCTCCGCATAATGCCTGTATCCGCGCATGTTTTCCGGAGCGGTCATCGGGCAGCCGCCACCGGTGGAATTGGGGAAATAATTCGCCTTCCCCTTGTTGATGGTAGTGCGCATATAACCATCGCGCTGGTTGTTGTGCACCGGCACCACCGGGCGGTTGATCGGGATCTCCGCGAAGTTCGGTCCGCCGAGACGGATCAACTGCGTATCGATGTAGGAGAAGAGCCTTCCCTGCAACAGCGGGTCGTTCGTGAAATCGATGCCGGGGACGACATGGCCCGGATGAAATGCCACCTGTTCGGTCTCGGCGAAGAAATTATCGGGATTTCTATCGAGCACCATCCGGCCGATCTTCCGCACCGGTACCAGTTCCTCCGGGATGATCTTGGTGGCATCGAGCAGATCGAAATCGAATTTGAATTCGTCCTCCTCCTCCACGATCTGCACGCCGAGCTCATATTCGGGATAATCCCCCATTTCTATCGCTTCCCAGAGGTCGCGGCGGTTGAAATCGGGATCTTTGCCCGCCAGCTTCTGCGTCTCATCCCAGACCAGCGAGTGGGTGCCGAGGAGCGGCTTCCAGTGGAACTTCACGAACCGTGCCTTTCCCTCCTGGTTGACGAACCGGAACGTATGCACGCCGAATCCCTCCATCATCCGGTAGCTGCGGGGGAGAGCACGATCGGAGAGCACCCACATGATCATATGCATCGATTCCGGCACCAGCGAGATGAAATCCCAGAAATTATCGTGCGCGGCCGAAGCCTGCGGCATCTCATGATCCGGTTCCGGCTTTACCGCATGTACCAGATCGGGGAATTTTATTGCATCCTGGATGAAAAACACCGGGATATTATTTCCCACCAGATCGAAATTGCCATCATTGGTGTAGAATTTCGTGGCGAATCCCCGTGCATCCCGCACCGTATCGCTGGAGCCGCGCGATCCCACCACGGTGGAGAACCGCACGAACACCGGAGTTTTTACCGACGGGTCCTGAAGAAAACTGGCCTGCGTCAGTTCGGTCATCGGCTCGTAAACCTGAAAATAGCCATGAGCTGCGGAGCCTCGCGCATGGACAACCCTTTCCGGAATCCGCTCGTGATCGAAGTGGGTCATCTTCTCGCGGAAGTGAAAATCCTCCATCAGCGTCGGCCCGCGCGATCCCGCTTTCAGCGAATCGTCCGTATTCTCGATACGCACGCCGTGATTGGTGGTCAGATAGGTATCCTGGGGATGTTCCCGGAATTCCTCCATGTCTCGCGTTTTTGCGTTCTCGTTATTCTTATCGCTGTCGCTCATGTGTATTGCCTTTGAGTGAGTAGTTCTATTGGCAGAACAGGGGTAGCCTGATGGCAGTGGAACGTGAATGCAGGGTAGGGGGAGCTGTAGAGCAGGGGATGAACCGGTGGATCGGGCCGTCCGGAACCCCCTTTTCGCACTATCCTGGATTCCTGAATGCCCGAGTTATAGAGTGCGACGTAAAAGAGCAAACGCTACGCCACTAACCGGCGTCCGGATGCGGATGGCAGGGGATTCCCGAGCGGCAGTTCCAGGAGAAGCGGGATATGGAAGTGATGATTCTCTCCCGTAACTTCCGGGTACCTTCCTAGCCTGTGGGGGGGAACACTACACACACGTCCCATGCAAGGAGTTCTCACCATGCGGAACATCATCACGATATGCATTCTTGTGCTGGCCGGTCTTGCCGCCGGCCCCGTTCGTTCCGGCTCCGATCCGCGCCTTCGGCTTCCGGAGAGCCGGTGGGAGCTGGTGAAAAACGAGAGCGGTATAGCATTGTACGAGCGCTCGCCCGCCGGCAAGGATTACCTGGAGTACAAAGGGGTGGCGCATTTCAAGGGATCGCTGGCGTCGGTGGTGGCGCTGCTGGGAGATATCCGTTCCTATCCATCCTGGCTGTATACCTGTAACGATGCCCGCCTGCTGAAGAACGGCGAGGCCGGGGAGCGCTATCTCTATTTCATCTACGATGTGCCGGTCTACTCCAACCGCGATGCGGTGATGCGTTCCTGCGCGGTCAGGAACGGCGACGGTACTCAGGTGACGATGAAGTTCAGCCGCGTGGCGCAGAGCGGTACGCCGGGATTGTTCCGCGCGGCCGGCATCACCCGCGACGACGATCTGGCCTATGTGAAGGAGCTTGCGGTGTCGTGGCAGCTCTCCCGTTCCGGCGATGGGGTGGATGTGATCTATTCCATCTACCTCGACCCCGATATCGGATTTCCCGGTTCGCTGAAGGTGAACGGAACCACCGAGGGGCTGGTGTTCGAGAGCATGAAGAAGATGGGGGGGAAGCTGCGGGAGGCAACCTACCGTACTGCCCCGGCCAGCGTGGTGGATGCGCTCCCCAGCAGGGGGGGATGCTGAAAGAATCACACGCAACGCCCCAGAGACGCGAAGCGAAAAACTCCCCGTGCGGTCCGGCGCCTTGTCCTGAACTTCCGTTCCGCCGGAGCCGCTACAGGAGCTTCCGCATCGTCCAATGGGGGATGGTCACCTCTTCGAACCGCTCCCCCACCCGCTCGTAGCCGAGCCGTTCGTAGAAGGGGACCGCGGTTTCGCGGGCATGAAGGGTCATCTCGGTGAATCCATGTTCGCGCGCTATCTCCTCGGAGCGTTCCACCATCGCGCGCCCCACTCCCTTTCCCTGGAGCTGGCCGGAGACTGCCACCTGCCGCATCTTCACTTTCCCGGCATCGGCCGGGGTCAGTATCAGGCAGCCGCAGAGCGTGCCGGAGGCATCGTAGCATGCCAGGTGGAGATCGCGCGATTCGGCGCCGAGGGCATCCGGCGTAAAGGCCAGGCCGAGCGGTTTGCGGAGGATGTCATCGCGAAGCGCCACGGTCTCCTCGTACTCCGCCGAGCCGTGCGCCACAAGTCGTAGGTTCAGTTCTGTCATGGGGCCGAATATAGGGGAGAGCGTGGGATATGGCACAGGGGGCGGGGGAACAAAAAGCCCCCGCCGCTGCCGGATGGCGGTGCGGGGGGGCAAGGGTCGAAGCGTTTCCTACTTCGGGTAGAACAGACGTGCATACGGCGCCGGGCGTGCCTTCCGGGCTGGCGGAAACATCTTTTTTCGTCTCTGCGACTGCTGGTACCGGCTGCCGGGGAGCTCACCGCATCGGCACTCCCTCCCTATATTCTATATTCGCATCGTTCCTAACATGTTCATCGACGCTTAGTACGTACCATGTCCGATACATTTTCAATCGATCCTGCGGTTCTGGAGAGCTACGAGCCGGTGATTGGCCTGGAGGTGCATGCGCAGCTCCTGACCGATTCCAAGTCGTTCAGCCGTGCGGCCTCGCTGTTCGGCCCCACTCCCAACACCAACACCGATCCGGTGGTACTGGGGCATCCCGGCACCCTGCCAACCGTGAACCGGAAGCTGGTGGAGTATATCATCATGATGGGGCTTGCCACCAACTGCCAGATCCGCCGCCGCAGCCGTTTCGCCCGGAAGAATTATTTCTATCCCGATCTGCCGAAAGGCTACCAGATCTCCCAGTACGACGATCCGATCTGCTACGACGGCTGGATCGAGGTTGATCTGGCAGAGGAGGGGATTAAACGAATCGGGATCACCCGTATCCACATGGAAGAGGATACCGGCAAGATGATCCACGATCTGGATATCAGCAATACGCTGGTGGATCTGAACCGCGCCGGCGCATCGCTGATCGAGATCGTCTCGGAGCCCGATATCCGCTCGGCGAAGGAGGCGTATGCCTATCTGATGCAGATCAAGAGCATCGTCACCTATCTGGGGATCTGCTCCGGCAATATGGAGGAGGGGGCGCTCCGCTGCGATGCCAACGTGTCGGTGCGGAAGCGGGGGACCGAGGCGTTCGGTACCAAGACGGAGGTGAAGAATATGAACTCCTTCCGGAATGTGGAGCGTGCCATCGAGCATGAGATCCTGCGGCAGATAGCGGCCCTGGAATCGGGGGAGCGCGTGGAGCAGGAGACCCGTGCATGGGATGCGGCCGGGCGGGCCACACGGGCGATGCGTTCCAAGGAGTCGGCGCATGATTACCGTTATTTCCCGGAGCCGGATCTTCCGCCGGTGATCGTCACCGAGGAGCTGCTGGAACAGTTGAAGGGGGGCCTGCCGGAACTGGCTGTTGCGCGGCGGCGGCGGTTTGTGCAGGAGTACGGCCTGCCGGCGTACGATGCGGGGGTGCTCACCGAATCGCGCGAGCTGGGGAATTATTTCGAGAGCGCCATCGCCGTGCTTCCGAAAAAGGAGACCGAGCGCTACAAGCTGGTGAGCAATATCGTGATGACCGAGGTGTTGCGCGTGCTTACCGAGGAGAAGAGCGAGATAGAGAATTTCCCGATAGAGCCGGCGCGGATCGCCGGTCTGGTGGAACTGTTCGCCGCCGACGTGATCTCCTCGAAAAACGTGAAGGATATTTTCGGCGCGATGCTCCGCTCGGAGAAATCGGCCGAGGAGATCAGCCGGGAGATGGGCTATGTGCAGATCAGCGACAGCTCGTTCCTGGTAGAGGCCGTGGAGCAGGTGCTCTCCGGCAACCAGGCGCAGGTGACCGCCTATCGCGGCGGCAAGGCCAATCTCTTCGGATTCTTCGTGGGAGAGACCATGAAGCTGACCAAGGGAAAGGCGAATCCGAAGATGGTAACCGAAATCCTGAAGCAGCGGCTGGATGGGAATTAAGGGATTTTCGACCGACGATTTTAGATTTTCGATTGGGAGAAGTGCGTGGGCAGTGGTCCGTGGTGGCTGGAACGGGAACTCCTGCTGAGCAAGCAGGTATCATGTATAACGACCACGGACCGCTGGTAGCGGGCTGTAGCCCGCGAACGGACTACCGACCCCCTCATAATCCCTTTTTTCGGCTGCTGCCATTCTGTATGATTGATTGATCGAGAGATGAGCATGCGAGAAATCACGATCGCACACTGTTGCCATGCGCTCTTCGTGCTTCTGGTGACCGCCGCCGCGGGATGTGTCGAGGAATCATCGACCATCGTCACGTTCGATACGGAGCTGGAATCGACGAGCTTCAACAACCGCCTTCTGGCTCCGGTGGTGCTCTACCGCGATACGCAGGTGCTGGATACGCTTCCGGCACGCTCCAGCCGGTTCTATCCGATCGGCCATAAAGGGCCGGTGAGCCACTCCTGGAGAGTTATTGCGCCGCTCGATCGTTCCGGCAACAAGGCGGGGGTGGAGCCGTTCGTCAATCTGGGAGTGCAGTATGCTCTGGCGGCCAGCTACACGATCGACAACCAGATCGGCGGCGGGCCGTTTTCCGGGGAGACGATCTTCACCCCGCTTGTGGCGAATTTCTCGCCGTGGCCGTTGCGGCTTATCGTCAATTACGACGAGGATAATCAGGCTATCACCGATTATATCATCCCTCGCAGCATCGACGATCAGCTCTCGCATTCTCCGTACTTCTACTGGCATGGCCGGTCGAACGTACGTCTGGAATCGACCACAAGCTGGAACTACTATTTCATCACACGGCTCGACACGAACCAGGACCGGCAGCTCAGGCTCGACG
>JBMDXA010000058.1:0-5882 GCA_048594725.1 Candidatus Kapaibacteriota bacterium | reverse complement strand
CGCATCGCGGCGGTTTCCGGACCGCCCGCGATGCGCCCCCTGCCGCTGGTAGCGGCCGAACCGCGGCGGCTATCGCGCAATAAAAAAACCGGGACTCATCGGTGATGAGCCCCGGTTGGAAGGATGCATGACCGATTCCGTCTTCCGGAATCGCCCGGTTGGCACTACCTATTCGGTAACCACCAGACGCCCGGTCATCGTCTTTATCTCTCCCCTCAGCCGCACCACGTAGACGCCGCTGCTCCAGCCATCGGTAGCGATCACGCTCTCGCTGCCGGCGGCGGTACCGGTATGGACCACCTTTCCGGCCATATCGGTGATGGTGATCTCGGCCTGGCTGAACTCATTCGGAAGAGCCAGCGTGAAGCTGCGGCCGCTTCTGACCGGGTTCGGGTAGAGCGCCCCCGAGGCATCCGCGCTCATATCGACGGAGGAGACCGAGGAGTTCAGGCCGGATGCTGCCTCGAAACCGGAACCCGCGCCGCGATACTCGGAGATGCCATTGTCCGGAGCCACCGGGGCCATGCTGGGCGTGCAGTTGTTGCATCCCGCATTATAGGTCATCGTGCCGCTGAAGGTCGGGGTGACCGCGCAGTTCGTAGTGATGCTGTAATACTGGAACGCAGGCGTGAAACGGTTGAACGCCGCCTGTCCGGAGTTGATGGATATCGTCTTGTTATAGATGCAGTTTGCTATCGGGGTCATGCTGGAACGGCTGATGAGGCACACCCTCGTGACCGTCGAATTCCACTGGGTTACGCCGGCGACTATCCAGCCGTTGGCATTTCCGGTGGCCGATTTGGTGATGCCCCATCCCTGGTCATCCCTGGAGGTCCCCCACAGGAACTGTGATACCGGAGCGAGCGTGGAGGAATTGACGCGTCCCACATAGAGGTCGTTACCGCCGAAACCACCCGTCGGATTCTGGAAGCGGCCGGTGACCATCAGATCGCCGCCGGAAAGCTGCGTGATGTCGTAGAACTCGTCCACGCCGGTGGAGGTGCCGCCGCCGTAGTAGTAGCTGTTGAGATATGTGCCGGTGCTGCTGGTGGTCAGGATTGCTCCCTCCGAGCCGCCGCCGTAACCACGGGTGGAGCCGGCCACCGCGATATTCCCGTTTGCCAGCTCGATGGCCCGGTACGCGTTCTCGTAGGCGCTGGTGCCGTAGTGGTACATGAAGATCGGATTGCCCAGCAGCGGATCGATGCGGCCGAGAAGCATATCGGCGCCGCTGGCGGTGTAGACAGCGGTCATACCGGAGACGATCAGATCGCCGTTGCCTGCTACCTCCACCGAATTGAAGTAATCGGAGTTGACCGACCCATATACCCGCGCCCAGATCGGCACTCCGGCCGATGTCACTCGCAGCAGATAGGCATCCCAGTCTCTGGCCGGCACGGAGCCCGTGTAGCCGGCGACGACGAAATCTCCATTGGAGAGTACCTGTACGTCGCTCCCCTGCTCAACCGACTCCCCGCCATAGGTTCTGGCCCAGACCACACCGCCGGTGCTGTTCAGGCGCAGCAGGAAGAGGTCGTCCCCATTGCAGCCGGTACCGGTGTTCTGGGTATTGCCCACAACGATATAGCCGCCGTCGCTGGTGCGGCGGATCTTGCGTCCCACATCGTTGCCGCCGATATGGTAGGTGTAGGCCCAGTCGAAATCGCCGCACTGTGTTCCGGCCTGGTGGACGACGAGGATGTCGTTCGTGCCATTGAGGGTAATGCTTTCGCCGACCGCGATGGAGCTGTTATCGGAGAAGTGAAGGACGCCGCCGCGGGCACCGGCATTCCAGGAGTTGGATACGTTGTACAATGCGTCCCAGTCGGTCTGCGCGGTCGCTGCCGATGCCGAGAGTATCAGCCCCGCGCCGGCGGCGCAGAGAGCTTTCAATGCAAATGCCTTGAATCGGGATTTCATGTGATGCTCCTATGAGAGGTGGAATTCCGCATCGGTTCGCCGCAAGCGGCCAGCAGAGCGGGCGCCCCATGCCATGGAGGGAATCGACGGGGCATGGGGCCAACGGCAGAAGTATGGTGCGAGGGCACTCGTCGATCCGAGGTGACCTTCCGATACCGTTGCGCCGTCAACTTGGCCCGCATGATGGCGGAGAACAATGGCGGTCAAGCAACTGGCGAACCCCGATAAGCAAGTGGCGCGTTCGTGATGGCAGGCGGAAGCAGCTCCCCCAGCGGCAGGGAAAGAACGCTGCCGGCGCGCTCCGCCGGGGCGGGTAACGCCTTCTGCCGGATTGTCTATCTTGCCCGGCCGCCGAAGTGCGCGGGAAGCCCCGGCGGCGGTCCCCGGCGGCGATACCCGCGACGGGCCATCCGCGAGCAATGCGGATGAGATCCGGCTTTTTCTCATCTTGAGAGTTCCAGCCCCTGTCCGGAAACCTTGCCCGGGCAGCGATCGCTGGCAACCAGGCCGGCAAACCGGTTATCGGATATCAGACAGCGCGGCCCGTTATCCTGAATAAAGAGAGCATCATGTCCTATACGCGGTTGGAAATAGAAACCGGCGACGGCATCGGCAGAATCTGGCTGAACCGCCCGGAGAAACGGAATGCGCTCGACCGTACGATGGTCGAGGAGCTGCGCACGGCGGTGGCGCAGCTTGAATCGGACGCCGATGTGCGCGTCATCGTACTGGGAGGGCGCGGCCCCGCATTCTGCGCGGGGGCCGATCTGGAGTACCTGCGCCGCATGGCGGAGTTCACCGTGCTGGATAACATGGAGGATTCCGGGGCGCTGGCGGCCACCCTGAAGGCGATCTACGAGGTCTCGAAACCGACCATCGCCCGGGTGCATGGCCCGGCGCTGGCCGGCGGCTGCGGGCTGGCAACGGTCTGCGATGTGATTGTGGCGGCCGAGGAGGCCAGTTTCGGCTATACCGAGGTGCGCATCGGGTTCATCCCGGCGATCGTCATGGCCTTCCTGCTGCGGAAGGTCTCGCAGATCCAGGCGCGGGAGCTTGCTCTGAGCGGCCGGATCATCAGCGCACGAGAGGCACATGAGCGGGGATTGATTACCATGCTCACCGAGGGAGGCGAGGAGGCCCTGGATGCCTGCATCAGCGAAATCGCCGGCGCCATGGTAAAGGCAAGCCCGTCGGCCGTGGCGATGACCAAGCAGATGCTCACCGCGCTCGACGGCATGCCGCTGGACTCGGCGCTGGATTACGCCTCGCGGATGAATGCGCTGGCCCGCATGACCCCCGACTGCCAGAACGGGATAGCGAAGTTTCTGAGCAAGAGCTGACACCGGGACGATCCGGCGAGATGCGGCCCCGGCCGGCGGAAGAGCTTTTGCCGCGGGGCGCCACGGGCCGCAATCCCCTTGCGTGAATAGGCGTCATACTTGTTATTTGGCCGGCTCAACCCATTCCCCATCAGGTCCGCCTCCCGGCGTGAAGAACCCTCACGCCGGGTGCGTAGTCAATGAGTAGTACGGGGAAGTGGATTCCGCAGTACCATTGAGTCGGGCTTCCGGTTCAACCAGTCACCCCTCGATCGTTCGAAGAGACCGGCGCGCCTCCGATGCGGATACCGGAGCGGAGGAGATGGGGAGGTAGCGCCTGAGAGATTGGACGAATAATTCTACCTGTATCAGTCACATAGATTTAGGGATGTTCATGGCAGCACGATTCATATCGCTGGCGCAGCGCTGTGCGGTTCTTCTGTCGGCACTGGCAATTCTGCCGGTTGCGGCAACCGCGCAGACCAATCCGCTCAAGCTCTTCAAGGGAACCATCACCAGTGCGGCAAACGGCAAACCGGTCGATGGCGGGCGGCTGGTGGTGTACCAGGGCTCGAATCCGGAGCCGGTAACCACATCGAAGATCAATCCCGGCACCGGGTTCTATCAGGTGATCCTCAGCCCGGCCACCGAGTACCGCTTCGAAGTGGTCTCTCCCCGCTTCTATCTGACGCAGTTCCCGGTCACCACCCCCTCGGGAACCAATTACGAGGAGACCGTGAAGGATCTGAAGGTGGAGCTGATCCCGATCGGCAACACCCTTTTCAGCGGCCGGCTGTTCGATCCCGGCTCCTCCAAGCTCAACGAGACCGACGATTTCCGCAAGGTGATCGAGACGATGAAGAAGGAGCGGGCCATGGGGGTGACCATCACGCTGGTGCCGGATGTGCTCCCCGCAGCCAAGAAAGCGGACCCTCCGAAGAAGAAGCCGAAAAAGGGAAAGAAGGGAGAGCCACCGGCGGCCGAAACTCCCGTGGTGACGGTCTCGGATAACAACGCCCAGCTCGGCGAAGCCCGCATGGCGGTGGTGAAGAATCTCTTCAAGCAGCATGGCATCAGCACCACGCGCCTTACCTGGGATATGAAGCCGCTGGTGACCGTCCAGGCCGCCGGCAAGGGAAAGGGAGCGAAATACCCTGATAACGTCACCGTGAAGATCACATCGATCCAGGCCGACGAAGAAAACGACAGTTGAGACGAAATGGGGGATATCAGCGATGGTATCCCCCGTGGTCAGAGAGAGTCAGTAGTCCGTGCGCGGGCTTCGCCCGCTGCCTGTGGTCTGCCCCATTGTAGCAGAAACTCCACGAATATCGTGTTGTTCCGCTACAAGGGGGCGGACCACTGCGTTTTTGACAGGGGAGATGAAATCAACACGGCGAATATCCACTGGCGTACCCGGACTCCATAAAAGAGGGTGCATGATGATGTTCCCCCCGAATGCGGTCTAAGTTTGTATATTGGAACACCCCCCGACAAACGAACCGTTCACGTATCCTACGTAGGAGGCATTCTATGCCGCATCTCTCGATGCCGGGAGTTCTTATGGGCATGATAGTGCTTATCGGGTTGGCGGTGCCAGTAGCTGCAAGGGCTGAGATCGAGTACAGGTATAACGGCGGTGCCTGTACAGGTAAAGATCTGGGGGCCTATGCCAACTGGTACTCGGTCACTACCTTCTCCAACGGCAAAGCCACATCAGTGTTCGGTCGGGGGTGTGATGGAAGATATTATCACTATGATATCTGCTATACCTATACTCCTTCGGGCCCTGTCAGCAGCGACCCATTCATTCATACTGGAGTATGTGGTACGAACACATGGAATTGCAGGATCGTATATGACACCAATAATGCCCCGATGTGGATCGGCGGCCAGGACTGCTCAGGAGAATACTACGCCGATGCTTCGATAAAGGTTGTCTACGGTGATGAAGGGGAAACCGGCTCTACTCTGGAGTAGCTGCCGTTGCTCCGCTCTGTTCGTCGTCCGGTCCGTACTCATTAACCATACTACAGTGATGACTAAAACCGCACCTCGTTTCGCCGTAATCGCCTGTAGCCTCTTCTCGATTATCCTGAGCCAGACTTCGGCAACAGCCGGAGTTGTAGAGTACAGGTTCGATTCTGGAAAATGTTCCAATGGAAATACCTGGGTCTCGGTATCCTGCTATGTGGGGGGAGTTTTCGCCTGGAGTGACGGGGTTGACTGTGACGGCACCAAATACTCTCATCGCGGCTGCCTCAGAGTGCAGCAACTCCCGGCAGATCCCACCGAAGGATTGATTCCGACTCACACGGGATCGACCGAAATCGGCCCCTGGAAGTCGGTGATTATCAGAGACGATAGCGGGATTCCGATCTCGATCGCAGGCGTCAGCGAGTCCGGTTCATACTACTCCGCCGAATGCAGCTCTACCGGTGGTACTCCCGGCGGCAATCAGTACGAATAATCGAGCAGCGCTGAAGAGCACCGGCGTTCCCACCGGTGCTCTCGTCTGGCTCCAGCTTCCTTACGGGATCTGCCAGCGCCCGGCTCCGTACTTCCCGCAAACCCTTCTCCCCCGGCAATTCCTCTCGGCCAGACCCCAGCCAGAAAAGTTATAGTTCATTTTGAACGCAGCCT
>JBMDXA010000057.1:0-26559 GCA_048594725.1 Candidatus Kapaibacteriota bacterium | reverse complement strand
AGCTTCACGGTGAGCGCGGCGTACAGCAACTAAGCGCAGCGAGCTAATCAGCGGATGATGCGGCCTGAGCGCGCCGCGCAGGAGCCTGACCTGAGCTTTTGCGGAGGCAGCCGGAAGGAAGGATAGGAAAGCATCGGTAGGGGGATGGGCTGGTGCGAGTTGGACCCTCGCAGCGGCCGGAGCCAAGGACCATTACGAAGCCGGCAAGGGCACACCTGGACAGTGTCTCTGCCGGCTTCTTCCATGTTATGACGCAACCGAGACGCCAGCCCGCCATTCATTTCAATTCATGCAGCACCGCAGAACTCCACGGCTCACATTCGCGAAGATTTCAGGATGGACGTACGACCGAAGAAGCATCCCCCACCCCCGCTCCACCACGATTCGCGAGAATTCGCGGTTGACAATGTGGGATACCATTCGCCCGTCCTATTTTCCGCACGCGGCATGCAGCAGGCCGGGCTTGAAGTTCCATATTCCAGAAACAGCACACATCATGCGCACCAACAGAGGCTTTGGTCTTTTTCGCTCGATACGCCGGTTCAGGCATCTTCCGGCATATCTGAAAGACCCCTCGATCTCGGTTCTGAAGAAGATCGCGATCGCCGCCGCCGTCCTGTACATCGTCTCTCCCGCCGATGCGTTGCCGGATGTGATACCGATCGTGGGGTGGCTGGACGACATCGGGGTGCTCGGCATCCTGGTCACCTCGCTGATGCGTGATCTTGACGGGTACCGGGCCATCCCGCAGCGGAGCATCGCCGAATAATCTCCTTTCATTGACGATTCCTCCGAAGGCCCCGATCATATCGCGGGCCTTCGCTGTTTTTCCCCGGGACTTTTCTCCGGGACCGGCACGCGCCGGGACGGGGCCGGCAGTACCGGCAGTTACACGGTAGCGGCGCGTTTCCTCCGTATCTTTCGGTTATATTCCTCCCCTCACGTCGCTGGAATCCATCGGTATGCTTGACGAGGCCCGTCCCAAAACGCCCATCGAGGCGCTCCAACGTTTCTTCCGGCACCAGGAGTTCCGGCCGGGCCAGGAGGAGATCATCCGTTCGGCAATGTCCGGACGGGACACGTTGGTGGTGATGCCCACCGGGGGGGGCAAATCGCTCTGCTACCAGGTTCCGGCGCTCCTCAGCGACGGCATCACCCTTGTGGTCTCCCCGCTGATCGCTCTGATGAAGGACCAGGTGGATGCGCTCGCCCGCTGCGGTGTGCGCGCCACCACCATCAACTCCACGCTCGATTTCGGCACGGTGCGCCAGCGGATGACCGATATCCGGTTCGGCCTCTACAAGCTCGTCTATGTGGCGCCGGAACGGTTCGAGAGCCAGAGCTTCCTGGATCTGATGAAGGATGTGCGTATCGGCCTGCTGGCGGTGGATGAGGCGCACTGCATCTCCGAGTGGGGGCATGATTTCCGCCCCAGCTACCTGAAGCTTAAAACCGCCATCGAGGAACTGGGGCGCCCGCCGGTGGTGGCCCTTACGGCCACGGCCACCCCCTCGGTGCAGGAGGATATCATCACCCAGCTGGACCTGCAGGAGCCGAAACGCTTCGTGCGCGGGTTCGACCGTCCCAACCTCAGCTACAATGCCCGCCTCTCGGCCGACAAGGAGAGCGATCTGCGCGATCTGATGCGCCGCGAAATGGAGCGGGAGGGATCGGTGGTGATCTACTGCGGCACCCGCCGGACGGTGGAAGCGGTGGGAACGATGCTGCATGCGGAGCGGCTGCCGGTGACGATCTACCATGCGGGACTGGGAGATGCCGACCGCCGCAACGCCCAGGATATGTTCATCTCCGGCAGAACCAAGGCGATCGTCGCCACCAACGCATTCGGCATGGGGATCGACAAGGCCGATGTGCGCCATGTGATCCATTTCGATATGCCCGGCTCCATCGAAGCCTATTACCAGGAGGCGGGCCGTGCCGGGCGCGATGGCAAACCGAGCGACTGCACCCTCCTGTACAGCCCGCGCGACCGCCGCCTCCAGGAATTTTTCATCCGCTCCACCTTCCCCGATCGCGAACAACTGGAATCACTCTACGAAACCCTCTGGGATATGGTGCATGTGGGGATCGGCAACCGCTACGAAGGGGTCTTCGTCCCCGACGAGAAGGAACTGGCCGCCCGCTCCCGGATTCATCCGGCCGCATTGCAGAGCACGATAGCGGTGCTGGAGAAGAACGAGATCCTCCGGAAGGTGAAATCCGAGCGGCTGGGGATGGTGCGGTTCCTCGCCACCAGCAACGAGGTGCAGGATTATTACCGCCGTACGCGCGATCCCGAGCGGCAGCAGACCATCGTGGCGCTGCTGCGCACGCTCGGCGGTGCCGCGCTGGGACAGCAGGCGCTCTTCAATCCGGAGGAGGTGGCGGCAAAACATGGGGTGGTCTACGAGGCGTTCGAACGGAGCCTCCGTTCGCTGATGCTGGGGGGCCTTCTCACCTATACCCCGCCGACGCCGGGAACCGGCTACCAGTTCCTGACCGAACGGCTGGCCTCGCGCAAGATCGGTGTGGATGAACGGGCCATAGAACAGGGACGCGAACGCGCGTTGCTGAAGCTGGAGGCGGTGGAACGGTATATCCGGAGC
Organism: Candidatus Kapaibacteriota bacterium; assembly: GCA_048594725.1. Taxonomy (GTDB): domain Bacteria; phylum Bacteroidota; class Ignavibacteria; order OLB7; family OLB7; genus JAFDZV01. The sequence continues at coordinate 23,953 of JBMDXA010000057.1, read as the reverse complement.
GTATCGTGCAGGAGAGATTTCATCCTGGAGTATTTCTGCGCCGATCCGGAGCCCTACCCCTGCGGCCATTGCGACGTCTGCAAAAATCCGCGCGAGCATGCTGAAACATCCAGGGGCGCGGCTACGTCCGGCAGCAGATCGCGGGAAAGCACGCTGAAGACCTCCCGCCCGCAGATCACCCGCGCCATCGAGCTGATACTGGCGGCGACCGACGAGCTTGGGGGGAGATTCGGAAAAATGACCGTGATCGATACGCTCCGCGGCACCCGCAATCCCACGGTGGAACGCTTCGGGCTGGACCGCTACCCCCGGTTCGGCGAGCTGCGGGATATCGATCGCTCCGAACTCTCCCGTATCGCCGATGCCCTTATCGCCGACCGGCTTCTGGAAAGCTCCGCGACCCTCCGCCCGACGATACGCCTTACCTCGGTGGGACGGAATGCGATAGCGCATCTGACGCTCAGGAAATTCAACCCGGAGCCGGAGGAGGCCGAAAGCAGCCGCAACCCGGATCTGCTGATCGCGCTCCGGGAACTGCGCGCACGCATCGCCGCGCGCGATGGCATCGCCGCCAGTGCGGTCTGCTCCGAGGCGATGCTGGTGCGCATCTCCAATGATCTGCCGATCAACCGCACGGGGTTTATGGCGATGGAAGGGGCCGATGAGGATCTGTATAACCGTTGCGGAGCATCCATCATAGGGCTGATAGAGGCCACGCTGGGCAGGGATACGCCGGTGATGGACCGCTCCAACCCGATTCCGGAGCGCCTGCGCCGCACCCATATGCTCCTTCAGGAGGGACTCAATCTGGAGGAGATCGCCCAGCGTTCCGCGCTCCAGCCTTCTACCATCAGCGGGCATATCGAGGATCTGCTGAAGCTGGGAGCACAGATAGAGATCGAGCGATTTGTGCCGGGGGGCATCCTCCGCTCCGTGCGGGAACAGCTTCTGGCGATGCCGAAAGCATCGCTCCGCGAACTCCGGGCGCTGATGGGAGGATCGGTGGGATATCCGGAACTGCGGGTGGCCGCAGCCTGGATACGCTCCGGCAACGGCACCGCCGTAAAGACCCCGAGACGTGCCAGCACGGCCGGCAAGATGGACGAATGACCGAACGTATCATGGCCCCACCCCTATCCCTCCGGCCCGCGCCGGACCGGAGGCCGAAGAAGGAGAACTACGGGTTCAGATCATGACAAAACTTTCAATACTGGAGGAGCAGCGGATATTTCCTCCGAAACGCTTCCTGCTGATTATCTGGATAGGAACGCTGCTGACGGCGATCTACGGGCTGATAGCCACACCCTTCACCAACGGCGTCATCTATGTGTGGCTGGTGATCGGGGCGGTGGCCTTCTGGCAGATATGGACGCTCCACTGGGTGGAACTCGACAACGACGGGATACGAACCCGGAACATCTTCCAGCAGGGGCGCGCGCTCCGGTGGGAGGAGGTGACACGGTTTCATGAGGAGGAGGTGCGGCTGAACAAGGGTACCTATGCCATCATCCTCCTTTCCAACGAACATCCCGCCGGGGAAACGCTGGCAGAGGAATCACCGCACAACCGGATCATCAAGATCAAACTCACCGACGATCAGATCAATTTCGATATGCTCCGGGATATCGTCCGGGAAGCCGTTCCGCGCCGGGGCTGATATCATCCCCCCATTCTCTCCGGCTCATTCACCCCCCCCTCCCCGTTACCCCACCCCCATCATGAAAAAAGGGGGCGCCGTAGCGTCCCCCTTTCATCGGTTTCAAAGCTCTCTCCGCGGGATTATCCCTCGATATTGATCTCGTCGCGCATCAGCTTCGAGACCGCGCTTTCGATACGGTCCAGCGCCTTCTGGATGTTCTCCACCGAGTTGGCGTAGCTGAACCGGATGAAGCCCTCGCCGAACTGGCCGAAGGCGGTGCCGCTCAGGCAGGCCACGCCGGCCGTGTTCAGAAGGTAATCGGCCATGCGCTGCGAGCTGTAGCCGGTCCCCTCGATATTCGGGAAGACGTAGAAGGCACCCTGGGGGCGCAGGCAGCGGAAGCCCGGAATGCGGTTCAGACCGTCCACGATCACATCGCGGCGGCGGAGGAACTCGGCGATCATCTCCTCGGCCTTCTCCTGGGGTCCGCTGAGCGCTTCCACACCGGCCATCTGGGTGAAGCTGGAGGTGCAGCTGGTGCAGTTGGTCTGCAGCTTCGCCACGAACGACGCGATGGAGGCGGGCATCATCCCGTAGCCGAGGCGCCAGCCGGTCATCGCATAGGTCTTCGAGAAGCCGTCCAGCATGATGGTACGCTCCTTCATGCCGGGGAACTCCAGGATGGAGGTATGCTGGAATCCGTCGTAGGTGATCCGGGAATAGATCTCGTCGGAGAAGACGATAAGATTATGACGAAGCGCCAGCTCGGCGATCCCCTCCACGTCCTCGCGGGTAAGGATACCGCCGGTAGGATTCTGCGGGGTGTTGATGATCACCATCCGGGTCTTCTTGGTGATACGCGCCTCCAGATCGGCCAGATCGAACCGGAAATCCTTCTCCTCGCGAAGCGGAAGCGCCACCGGCTTTGCTCCCAGGAAGTTGATTACCGACTCGTAGATCGGAAATCCGGGGTTCGGGTAGATAACCTCATCCCCCTCATCGATGGTCGCCATCATCGCATAGAACATGATCGGCTTGGCGCCTGGGGTGATCACGATCTCATCGGCCGAGCAGGCCACGCCGGGACGGGTGCGCTCGATATAATCGGCGACTGCCTGGCGGGCCTGGGGAAGACCGGCGGAGGGGCCATAGTGCGTAAAACCGCTGTCGAGCGCCGATTTGGCGGCGTCGATGACATTCTGGGGGGTATCGAAGTCCGGCTCGCCGATCTCCAGGTGAACGATATCACGTCCCTGCGCTTCGAGCTTGCGGGCTTTGACGAGAACTTCGAATGCGGTCTCGGTGCCGAGCCGAGACATACGCTGTGCTACATGCATGGAGTACTCCGACAAAATCTATGGTTGATGTGCTTCTGATCGGATAGCGGGAAGAGAGCGGGAGGGAAGGAAGGAATCGGATGAATCTCATCCCCCACGTATGGTCCGGCAAGCGTCCGTCACTGCAAAAATAGAATTATGGCGGTGATAGGGAAGATGATAGGGGCCGTGGCGAAGAAAAACAGGGAAGGGAACGGCCAGCATACCGTTCCCCATCCGCCGGTATGCTACTGATACCGGGCGCCCGGGGAGGTGCCGCACTCGTAGGTGTAGTAGGTTCCGGACTCGCTGATGCCCATCACCGCCAGGGGGATGCCGCTGCCATCGCGTACCACCACCGACCACCAGCTGCCGGCCTCGGTTTCCCCGGTATGCGTGGGGGAGAGCCCGGCCGTGGGATCATCCGCAGGATACCGGAGCGTGCGGGGATCGCTCCGGCGAAAGTACTTGTTGCCGTTGCAGTCCATGCCATCGGCCCAGACGAACACCCCGCCGATATAGCAGGAGACGGAGATCCAGGTTTTGCCGTTGCTGCTCTTGCCGGAATCGAACCGGTACTGCGCAACGCCGCCGGATGCCGAGGTGCCGGCCGCCGTCACCGGAAGTAAGCTGCAGGCGATGGCCGCCACACGGAATAATGCTCTGATCCTCATGGAACTATAATCGTGTTGGGGATTGCAACCTCTGGGAAGCCGGGCGCTGTGGCCCCGCCGGTTCGCCATGCCCCCTGACCGGCGGCGGAGATGATGCCATCGATGGGGCGAACCGGGGCATTCGGTTGAAATCCTGTACAACCATGGAACATGGACTATCCCGTAACCGCAACCGGAACGAGTACCGATTGCAGTTCACGAGAGCTATGGCATGCAATGCCATTGCCTGGCGCTGGCAGCCGGAAGAGGGACTATCGATTACGGAGGACCTGGAGAGAACGGGTGGAAGAGATGATGCTCACTGGCGGGGTGCCCTCTGTACAGAGTGGACCGGCACCCCGCCTTGAGCATAAAGCGCGTGATCCTAACGGTAGGACGAAACGACCAACGACTTGGCCAAGGACCCGAAATTCCGTCTGATCTAATCAGGGTCGCGCTCCGGATGCAGAGCATGCCCGATGCGTATCGGGAGGACCTGAATGCTCTGGCACCACTTTCAAGGAGGATGGATACGAGAGAGTAGCGCGCGAGGCGCCTGCTGGTCTGATGAAATTAAACAAGGGCACGGCACCGGTGGGGCGGAGCAATCATCTTCAGGAATGCAGGGAACAAGGCATACTCCACTACCATGATGGACACAGGCGGTGCCCTTACGGCTGGATGAAACCCGATGTGTTCACCGGGGTAGACCTCTCATCCGAACCATATGACAAACCGTACCTTCTCTTACATGTATACTCTTTATGCTGAGAGAGATCAGCGCCCAGGCAGCGGACCGAAACCCCTGGCGAACCAGAGGTGTCCCTGGCGGCCCGCTGCCTGTTTATGAACCGTCTAGCGTGCTATAACCATCGTACTGCCAGCGATGATTGAGCCGTTACTGACGATTCTGTACTGATAGACACCTTCCGTCAACGAACGAGTATCCAAACTGAGTGAATGCTCACCTGCTGCGCGCGGTCCCTCAAACGCGCGTAACACTTCGCGGCCATGAAGATCATGGAACGCTACATTTACCTCGCCTGGCGCGTTCAATTCGTATCGAATCGAGACGCTGTTCGCCGCCGGATTCGGATAAACCGATGTCGTGCCCGTAGACCCGGCATCAGCCCCCTGGTGTCTGGCGCTGAGTTTTCTGGCAAGCCCGGCCCCATGCCTCTCGGCGGATTCGGCCGTCATGAGCTGCCACGTTTTCCCTCCGTCGATGGTCCGTAATGCTCCGATCTCGCTGTTGTAGATCGTCACCTCCGCCGGATGGCTCTGCGGGACCGCCTCCCTTGCGGCCTGTGCGCTGGCGCTACCGTAGAGCGCCGCAACGGCCAGAAGGAATGCTGATATTCCTCGTACACCCCTCTTCACTATGCTGCCGTTGTTCCGCACTATGTACCTGAATTTGGACCCGGATTCCATTGCCATCGTTTCCCTCTCCTTGCCGAGCATTTCGGCCTCATCGCTAACACATGCAAAACTAGCTGAACCCGCCTCCCACGTCAACTACCCTTTTGTGTAGTTGGCCCCCCTGTGAGCTTGAAAGTTGTATAGTTACCAGCAGACGGACTCACAATCCCCGGTTGTACCTCCAACTCCGCCGCACTTTGCCCCCTCCACCGAGAGCAATCTGGTTACCGGTGCGCCCGATCCGTCGGGGCAGCACACCTGGTAGGTACGGGTGCAGCAGGCACTCGGATCGCACGCCTCGAAGCGGGTGGCAAGCCCATGCCCCACCCTCCTGACGCATGCGGTCTGGCAGACCTTCACCGTCACCGACTTGCAATCCGGGCCGCACTGGGTATACCCGGCCATCACCCCCTGGGCAATCGCCGCCTGCTCGGCCAGCCGGAACAGATCGCGGGTGCCCATCGCGTCGATGGTCGCCGGGTCACCTTCAAAGACGAAGGAGTTGGGGGCGATGGAATAGTTGATCTGGCCGTCGCTGGTGCGGGTGACAATGAATTCGAAGGCTATGTGGCTGCCTCCCTGCTGATTCTTGTTGAACTCTCCCGGAAGCGTGATGACAGCCCTCACCGTATCGATCACCGTAGCGGTAGGATCGTTTGCGATACACGAAGTTTGCTGTGCCCAGGCCACACCCGAGAAGATCGTGATGAGCAGTATGAGGGGAACTATTACTTTTTTCATGATTCTGTTCTCGCACAGAAAGTTGTAGTTCTACTGCAACATGCTTGTATTCTGTAGCCTTCGAATTGAAGTAAGAGGTATATGGCATGACCATCGGAATTTATCCCGGACCTCTTGTCTTCATCCGTACGACAATGATGGCATCCTTCCCTCGCAAGCATAAGGAGAAGGGAACTCCATCATTCCTAGGAATTCAAACACGGAACTTTTCCATAGGAAAGCTATGGTAGAAACCAATAGCAATCAACTACACTTTTGTGTAGTGAAGGGTATACAATACTGATCACGTCCCGGATGAAACGCGGTGCTCGTGGTGGATTTTTGGAGCCGGGATATAAGATGCTGCATTCCCGGCTAAAAAGCAAGATGCTGTATGAAAATCCGGAATGCCATGCGTCTCTACGCCGCCGGATCCTCGGCATCGCCTATATGGTGTTGCTCTCCATGGACGGATAATCTCAGGCGAGCCAACAATGCCTGTCCTGAATCATTATCAGCGAACAGCTTTCCTTCTCCGCTAATCAGACCATTCACATTACATCCTAGCTCGTAGAGCCGCTGCAACATAGCCAGCCCCGGATTGCGCTCTCCATTAAAGTATTTCTGAAGATTCGAGGGAGCGATCTTCAAGGCCCTAGCGAATTCTTCCACGGAATTATATACTACATCGCTATACCGGCGCAGCCGATCGCCCAAGGAGGGCTCATGCATAAAATAAGGCACGGATAGATTCGCAAGTCCTGGAAGCGCTATTGGAGGTGTCAGATCCTCTACTAATCCCTCATCCCCAGCACCTTCATTTACCGTAGCGCCCTCAACGCTTTCCTCCTCATCACGAAGATCAATACGAGGCATAAAATATTTGGCGAATAACTCGGTATAGCTTCTGGCGCCCGTCTTTCTATGCACCATTTTGAGGTGATGTTTGACTCCATCGACGGAAACTTCCAACATGTCGGCTATTTCCTTGTAGGAATGGCCGAATAGCTGGAGAATTATTACCCGTTCCTCCTGCTTGCTAAGCCTTGCAGCCACAGATAAGCTCTGCATTGCATCCAGGAATGTCCTATCGGTGGGTTCCAGATGCTGACGCCGCGCAACAAGATCTGAAAGAGCAAATATGAAGAAGGGCTCCAACTGATCCATCGTATTCAAAGTCTCCGGAGAGATATGCTCATGGTTGAGCTCACGCCAGAGAAATATCGTCCCTAAATATGCATGTTCCCCCAAATAATAGTTAAATACATGTGGAGGCTGGTATGATTCAACTGGAAAACCCTGTTCTAACAGATGTCCCAATAATCGTTCTGATTGTGAGGTCTCCTTCACATTGGAAACGACCTTCACAGCCCCATCAGCATCATCGGGACGGCTATAACGCGTAATAAACAGATTAGGACGATAGCTCTGTGGGTTCCTGAGATCGCAGCCGACATTGACATTGACCGTCACACGATCCACATCACCCAGCAGGATGCAAAGCTCATCCCGCATGGTAGGAAGCCATTCCAAAGGCTCGGCTGTTACAGGGAGCGAGTTCAGAAAACGGAGTATGCGATCCGGGATGATCAGAGGCGTAGTCACAACTTCACTAATCTCAAAAGTGTTGATTGTTAAGATCTAAAAGCTTAGAACAAGAGTGTATCAATGACATTTCAAACCTTCTCAGATTAAGAACAGAGTATGAGAAGGACGTAGCGATATACGATAAAGCATCGCCACGTCCTCCAATTAAGACCTAAGGCTACTCAAAGCACCAAGACTTCTAAAGCAACGGTAGTACCACCACTACTAGCGGGTTTCTTTGCATATAATTCTCCGGAAGGGCCGTTTATAGTAATAGTGCCAGCGGGTAAGATTCCACATCTTACTATAGTTCCTCCCGTACTCTGCTTATACTTGGCAGCTACATTCAGATTCACACTGGTGGTATCGTAGGACCAACCGCTTGATAGAAGAGCTTGGACCTGCTGATTCGTCAAATTGCCCGGATAGGGATCATAGTCCCAAGGATCACTAAAAGTTCCTGCACAAGTCCAATCAGGCAAAGCAACAACGTCGACCTCGCTTCTTAACGGAGTCTGGCTACCCCCGTTAGGCTGGCTTACAAAGGCACTGAGACCCAGACCAGCAATTCCGAAAAACGCAACAAGATACTTGTTCATAGATGCAACTATAGAGATTAAATGAATAGACACTGTAGCTGGCTACAAAAGTCAACTACAGTAGTTGCTGACACTATCTGTTAATGCTTATTGGAGATAACGTATAGACTTTGAATAAGATAGCATCTCTTCTATCACAAAGCTAGAGCTCACCAACCGCCTCAATTGAACTCGGGGTAATACTAAACCAGAGAGTTTTGTCGAGTCCGGCAGCAGAAGTTCTCTTTTTACCATGATCCATCTATTCCGCTTCATTCCTTCAATTCCTCCGGATCGATCTCCGAGGCCGGACGTACATCGGCCTTCAGAATATGCTCCATCATCTCCAGAGCATACTCGTTCTGCTCGGAGGTGTTTGAGGCGATGCAATCGCGGGGGATTACCAGATGATAATCGCGCATATAGGCATCGTTGGCGGTGAACAGAACGCAGATATTGCCGGCAACACCCGTCAGGATCAGCGTATGCGCCCCCAGGTACTCCAGCAGCACGCCGAGGGTGGAGGAGTAGAACCCGGAATGTTTGGGCTTCAGGACGAAATAATCCTCCTCCTGCGGCTGAAGCAATCGCACCATCTGTTCCCCGCGAACTCCGTCGTTCAGGCAGTGATCCACCAGCCGTGAGAGGTCCGACTGCCATTTGCCGAAGTTGTCGTTCACATACACCACCGGAATCCCCGCCTGCCGCGCACGCTCCTTCAGCCGGGCGATCTGCCGGGCCATCGGAAGCGCATGCTCCAGCAGCATCTCCCCCTCCTCGAATTCCAGATCGTTGATGACATCGATCAAGAGCAGCGCCACCGGCGATTTATCCGGCGCACTGCCGTGCAGATCCTCGTTTTTTGCTGGAGTTGCCATGATTGATGCATTGTTGATGTACCGAAGAACAAACGTCTGGTATCAGGGAGCATCGCCGGAGCCCGGTACCGAAAGGAGAAGAGAAAAAGATAGAGGTCACCCATCCCCCTTCTTCCTGCCACCTACCCTCACCTCCCTGCGGCTGCCTGCCAGCCATTGCCTCCCCCTGATATTATCCCACCTGATGTTATCAGAGTAAAGAACGCGCCAATTCCGCGGGGGAACCCAACTGGCACGATGTTTTCAATTTATTGGAGAGTTTTCCGGGTGAGTTTGTTAAATTTGCCGCGGTTGCAGGATACCCGCTACTCTATCCCAGGCGGCTGCAACCGGGTCCCAAACCCACATGGCCGCGGATTACCGTCCAGTAAAAGCGTGGCCGCCGTCCGGATTCCATTCTCGACATTCTGATTCGCATCTGCTGGAGGAACGTGCACTCCCCCGGGCATTGCCGCGCCGGGGGGTTCGAGCGTGCATGTTCGCCGATATGGGCGGGGGCTCCCGTTTCCATCTCTCCCATATCCTGCGAGATCTCCCCCGCTCCCGGGCGCGTCCGGCGTTCAAGGAGCAGGAGGAGCCATCTCCGGAGTTATATATTTCTCGAGCACGCTGGAGGTCCAAAACCATGCTCCACTCAATACCGGGTAGAATACTTCTCGCGGTAGCTACGGCTCTGTGCATTCTGGCATTCCCCCCTCTGCTGGCCTCCCAGCCGAAAGGGGAACGTCTGGAGGCGGGACGCCAGATCACCCCCCTGCCTCTTGGCGGAGGCGCCACCGATCTGCGCCCGGTAGGGCTCAGCACGCGCGTCAGAAAGCTTCAGGGGATCAATTCCCCCGATCGCGACAATACCCCGATCGTCTCGGCCGACGGCAATGTGATGTTCTTCAACTCCACCCGCCGGGGCGACCGCTCGTGGGCGCGGTTCAATCCCTACAAGAATCGCTACGACGAGGATATCTATTTCGCCGTGCGCTCGGTAGTGCGGCGCGACGACGAGATCTGGGAGGAACCGGTCAATATCGGCCCCACGATCAACAGCAGCGAGGATGACGGCGTGGCATCGATCAGCCCGGACGGCCAGGGGCTGTATTTCAACTCGCTGAAAAAGGGATGGGAACAGGATGGCGGCCCCTTCTACTTCGCAAAACTCCAGGGGAGCGAATGGAACCAGATCACCGGCCTGGGCGGGGGGATCTCCGAGTTCTTCCGCAACCGCGATCGTGGCGTGGGGTTCAAGATCTACGGCGGCGCCATCAGCTCCGACGGCAACGAATTCTACTTCGCCACGACCCTCTATTCCCCTACCGACCAGCACCGCATCTGGGTATCCCGGAAGAAAGGGGGCGTCTGGAGCTATCCGGAGGATCTCGGGCCATCCATCAACGACGGCAGCGGAAGCTACGCGCCATTCCTCGCCGCCGACGGCAAAACCCTCTTCTATACCGCCCGCCCGGCCGGGGGATTCGGTGGCGACGACATCTACGTCTCCACGCTGAAGAACAACAGATGGAGCGCCCCGGTCAATGTGGGAGCGCCCATCAATACCGGCGACGACAACGCATTTCTCTCTCTGCCCGCCTCCGGCGACCGCGTCTATTTCTCGGTGATCGTGGATGGCGATGAGGATATCTATATCGCCCCGCTGCCGAAAATGCTCCGTCCGGAGAACGTGGTGCTGGTGGCCGGCAAGGTGACGGAAAAGGCCACCGGTAAGCCGATCGAGGCATCCATCGCCATCGAGGATCTGCAGACCGGCGAAACCATCTTCAAGGCGAACAGCAACGCCCGCAACGGCGGCTACACCACCGTGCTGAAAGCCGGCCGCGACTACGGCATCTCCATCAGCGCCGACGGCTACGTCTTCCTCTCGGACCGCTATACGATCCCGGCCGAGACCGATTACAACGAGTTCTCCCGCGATTTCGAGCTGGAGACGCTTCAGAAAGGGGAGACGTTCGTGGTGAACAACATCATCTTCGATTACAACACCGCCACGCTCAGTCCCGGATCGAAGCCGGAGCTGGAGCGGATGGCGGAGCTTCTGAAGAAATACCCGACGCTGAGCGTGGAGATCGGCGGCCATACCGACAACATCGGATCGGCAAAATTCAACTACGAGCTCTCGCTGAAACGGGCCGAGGCGGTGCGGGAGTATCTGATCCAGCTCGGAGGCATCCAAGGGGAGCGGATCACCGTACGGGGCTTCGGATTCAAGAAACCGAAGGCAAGCAACAAGACCGAACAGGGACGCCATCAGAACCGCCGTAGCGAGTTCACGGTGATCTCGATGTAGGGATTTTAGATTTTCGATTTTGGATTTTCGATTAGCCCATTGACGATTTTCGATTAACGATTGACGGGGGAGATGGAAGTGGGGGTGCCATTTCCGCTCCCCCGTCCCTGTTGGCTCGTCACCGTTGGCTCGTCACCATCAGGGATCACGAGATATCCGTAACCCACGCCCCGGTTCATCACCCGCGCCCCGGCTCGTCACCTCCTCTCCTCCTCACCGGCTCGTTGCCGCCCTTCCTCGTCAATCGTAAATCGTAAATCCCGCCGCCCAGCTCTTCCCGGGAACTGCGCACTATCTACACAAAACGTTATAAGCCGCCCGTGCGATTGTGATAACTTTGCTGGTTCCAGGAAACTAGCAAGCCCATCGTTAGCAGGAGTTCCATGATAAAGTCCGAAGAAGCACTGGAGTACCACCGCATGGGGCGGCGGGGAAAGATCGAAGTCGTCTCCACCAAACCGGTCTCCACGCAGCGCGATCTCTCTCTGGCCTACAGCCCCGGAGTGGCCGAACCATGCCGCGAGATAGCGGCCGACGAGGAGAAGGTCTACGAATACACCGCCAAGGGAAATCTGGTGGCGGTGATCTCCAACGGCACCGCCGTGCTCGGCCTGGGCAATATCGGCCCTGCCGCCGGCAAGCCGGTGATGGAGGGGAAGGGGGTGCTCTTCAAGAAGTTCGCGGACATCGATGTGTTCGATATCGAGGTCACCCCGACCGATACCGCGCAGCTCATCGAGACCATCGCGGCGCTGGAGCCGACCTTCGGCGGCATCAACCTGGAGGATATCAAGGCGCCGGAATGTTTCGAGGTGGAAACCGCGCTGAAGGCCCGGATGAACATCCCGGTATTCCACGACGACCAGCATGGCACCGCCATCATCTCCGGCGCGGCGCTGGTCAACGCGCTCGATATCCAGGACAAGAAGATCGATGAGGTCTCCATCATCATCTCCGGCGCGGGGGCGGCGGCGATAAGCTGCGCGCGGTTCTACATGCTTCTGGGCGCCCGCCGCGAGAACATCTACATGTGCGATTCCAAAGGGCTCATTCACAGGAACCGCACCGATCTGAACGAGTACAAGGCGGAGTTCGCCAACGGCGATGGGCCCGCCACGCTGGGGGATATGATGGCCGGCTCCGATGTCTTTATCGGACTTTCGCAGGCCGGCCTGGTCACCAGGGAGATGGTGGCATCGATGGGGGCACGGCCCATCGTCTTCGCGATGGCGAATCCCGATCCGGAGATCAGCTACGAGGATGCCACCGATGCGCGGGAGGACATCATCATGGCAACCGGCCGGAGCGATTATCCGAACCAGGTGAACAATGTGCTCGGCTTCCCCTTCATCTTCCGCGGAGCGCTCGATGTGCGCGCCCGCGCCATCAACGACGAGATGAAGCTGGCCGCCGCGCACGCCATCGCCGCGCTTGCGCGGGAGGATGTGATCGATTCGGTGATCCGGAGCTACGGCGACAAGCCCCTCAGCTTCGGCCCGGAGTATATCATCCCGAAACCGTTCGACCATCGCGTGCTGCTGTGGGTGGCCCCGGCCGTGGCAAAGGCGGCCATCGAGAGCGGCGTGGCGCGCAAGCCGATCACCGACTGGCAGGCGTACAACGACGAGCTTGAAGGTCGCCTGGGCAAGTCGCGCGGGTTCATGGTCCCGATCATCAACCGCGCGCAGTCGCGCAGGCCGCTGAAGCGGATCGTGCTTCCGGAGGGGGAGGAGTTGCAGGTACTGCGCGCCGCGCAGCAGCTTGTGGAGGAGGGGATCTGCCAGCCGGTTCTTCTGGGGCGGACAAACCTGATGAAGGATCTCGCGTCGCAGCATCATATCGATCTCTCCGGCGCCGATCTGGTCAACCCGATGGAGGACTCCAGAAGGATTCTCTATCATGAGGAACTCTTCCGGCTGCGCGCGCGCAAGGGGGTAACCGAGGCCACCGCGCGCCGCCTGCTGCAGCGCACGATGTACTTCGGCCTGATGATGGTCCGCCAGGGGGATGCCGACGGCCTGGTGGCCGGCGCATCGATCTCCTATCCCGATGTGATCCGCCCGGCGCTTCAGATCGTGGGGCGCGACAACCGCTACTCCCGCGCGGCGGGGCTGTATGTCATCATGCCGAAATCGGGTGGGCAGTACTTCCTGGCCGACACGACCGTCAACATAGATCCGGGAGCCGAGGAGCTGGCGGAGATAGCGCTGATGGCTGCGGAGACCGCACAGCGGTTCGGCGCCAGCCCCAGCGTGGCGATGCTCTCGTTCTCCAACTTCGGAGACTCGAAGCACCCGGCGGCGGTGAAGATGCGGCGCGCCACGGAGCTTGTGAAGTCGGAACATCCCGGCCTGCTGGTGGATGGCGAGATGCACGCCGACGTGGCCGTGGTAGGAGACATCCTGAACTCGTTCTTCCCGTTCAGCACTCTTGGCGGCAGCCCGGCGAACGTGCTGATCTTCCCGAACATCGATGCCGGCAACATCGCCTACAAGCTGCTGATGCGCATCGGCGAGTGCGAGGCGATAGGCCCGATCCTGATGGGAATGAACAAGCCGGTGCATGTCATCCAGAACTCCAGCCAGGTGCAGGATATCGTCAACATGGTGGCGATCACCGTCACCGAGGCGTGGGACCGCACCCCGGCCTGAGGAGACCCGGCCTGACAAGTTGTATCCTCATACGCGGAACCTCCCGGCAGATCGTCATTGCGTGGGAGGTTCAGGCGATTCCCCCGATCGTCCCTGCGCACTGCGGCCGCACCGCTGTGGCGCCGGGATAATTTCCATACCTTTCGTTCATGGTCTAACCTTTCCTCATCTCCCCCCGTTAAGCCCTTGAAGGCCGGCCTGAAATCGGTTCTCATCGGAAAGCGGGTCCAGAGATGAACGGGAGCGTAACGGACTTCCTCTCTTGAACGACCAAACCCGGGAAACCCGTTTGGCAGCGAAAAGCTCTCGGCAGTTGCCGATCTCCGATGATGAATTGCTCCGCCAGGTAGCATCTGGCGACAAGCAATCGTTTCTTCTGCTCTACAATCGCTATCGCGAGCGGCTTTTCACGTATTGCTGCAGGATGATCGGCGATAGGGAGCGGGCGAAGGATGCGATGCAGGAAGCATTGATGAAGGCGTACCAGAACGCCGGAATGTATCAGGAGGGAACGAACGTGGCGGCGTGGCTCTTCCGGTTGACCCGGAACGTCTGCATCGATATGATTCGTGCCCGCAAGGAGCACGACTCCATCGAGGACGTGCAACTGCCGGTTCAGGAACGTACTCCGGATGTGATGCTTCAGGATGCCTTGACCGAGGAGATCGAGCGTCTCCCCGACATTTATCGCGAAGCGGTTGTGCTGCGCGATGTCCAGGGACATTCGTACGACGAAATAGCCAAGATCACCGGCACCGCCATCTCGACGGTGAAGTTCCGGATCTTCAAGGCTCGTGATACGCTCCGTCAACGACTGGCCCTTTATCTCAAAGACCAATGAACGAGGAACTATATCATCTGCTCGATGGCGATCTCCCTGATGAGGCGTCGGTAGAGGTATTCCGCTCCCTGGCCGACAGCCACGAGCAGCGGGAGCTCTTCCGCGAGCAGGTGAGACTGCAAGGTGCGCTCTACAGGAACGACTCCCATGGAGCGATGTCCGCCGATGAAGAGACGGAGATGCTGGGACGTATGGGGGATGCGATCGGAATGAATCCTTCCGGAAGCCCGCCCCCCCGCGCCGGACGCAGGTTTGCGCCGCTGGCGCTGGCATTGCTCGGCATCGGTCTGATGATCGGCGGAGGAACCGGCTATGTGGCCGGTGGTGGCCTGGATACCTCGAAGCAGGAAGCCGTTTCCACGCCGCCGGTGCCGGTCGAGCAGGCGCCGGCGCTGGAGACGCACTCCCCGGAAACTCCCATGGCGTTCGATCGCGATTCGGTGGTGGCTGCCATCCGCGACTCGCTTACCCAGGCGATGAACACCTCGCAGACGGCAAACGCCGCCAAGCGGAAGGTGCGCACCAGCCGCCGTGGCTCGGCCGGTGACAACGACCCCACCGGCGCAGCCGCCGCACGCGAGCTTGCACGAAAGAAGAAAACCTCGCAGAGCAGCCAGAACAACGAGTAGCGGCCAGTAACTGGTAGAACAGGATGGATGCAATGGCGGCCCCCCCGCCGGAAAACTTCGGAGCAGCAGCTAGCATAAGTCTCCGTCTGAGAAGGGATAGACGTCCGTGGTGGTACGTCTATCCCTTTTTTCTTACTACCTGGTTCGTGGAAGGAAGAGGGTCAGTAGTCAGTGCGCGGGCTGCGCCCGCTGTCAGTGGTCAGTAGTGGTTGTGCCTGGCCCCCCCCGGTTAACGGCGGGCCTTCCTCCAATCGAAAATCCAAAATCGCCAATCGAAAATCGACCATTCCCCTACTTCCGGATCAGCGTTATCGGCGGAAGCCGGTCGCTGGTGCCGTCCAGCACCATCTCCTGATCGGCGGACGCCGGGGAGAGATGGCGGGCGGCAAGCTGCCCGGCGTCGAACCGGAGTTTGTAGCGGCCCTGGGCCACGCCGGATACCAGCACGGTGCCATCCGGGAAGATCTCCCCATCGTAATACGAATCGCTCCCCTCGGCAACCAGCAGCAGACGCAGTCCGTTTGTGGCGGAAGGGGGAACGGTCTTGCGCCGTCCATCGGGAAGGATCTCCTCCACCGTACAACGTCCGGTAAGATCGGCCCCTTCGCGGTAGGGAACGTCAACCGTGGCAACGGAGCTTGGGAGCAGATAGAGACGATGGAGCACGCGGGTGGGATACAGCCCCTCGGCGGCATATCCCCAGCGATCCACCTCCACATGCCATTCCATGTTCGATGCAAGCGAGGTGAAGATCCCCCCCTGCGACATCATCCGCATCCGCCCGAGCGCCAGCGATGCCTGCGGCGCCGGCAGATCCTCCTCTCCGGCATCCCGCTCTCCGTTGCCGTTGCGGTCGCGGAAGGCGCGCACCACCACCGCCGATTTGCCGATCGCGTATTCCGGTGAAGGGGTGACGCCCGCACCGGAGACGATAGCGCTCCCGCGCGCCATCGTGGAGAGCGAAGTCACCCCCTGCTGCCGTCCGGCATCGAAGAAGATCCTGGCCGGGGAGAACTGAAACTCGAGCTGCGCCCGTATCTCCCCCCGCTTCCAGTCCAGTCCCGGCACCGAGTACCCGGCCCCGATCGCCACATGATCGTTCAGCCGGGCGTAGGCATACAGATCGATCCGCGACACCCTCCCGCGCAGGTGATCGTACATCCCCTCCCCTTTCAGCAGCGTCCCGGCAAAGGGCGTTGCGATCATCTGCAGCACGCTGGTGATCTCCCTGGGAGCCGGCCTGCCGCCCCGCAGCCCGCTGCTATCCTGCGCCCAGAGCAGATCGGCCGAGGCTATGAAGTTCAGTCCGGCGAGATATCCGGAGATCCTCGGCGATGCTCCGGCGGTGTACCATCCATCGCGCCACTCCAGACGTCCGGCCGCGCTGAAGGAGATGCCTCCCGCCGGCACCGTGGCTTCCACAGCCCCGCGGAACGAGCGCCCATCCAGCGCCAGCGAATCGATCCCCCCGCGAAACACCATGTTGCCGGGGGTGATCGCATAGAACTCCCCGCCGGCCAGCCGCGAGCCGATGCCGTAATACAGCCTAAGGCTGCTCGAGGACCCGAGCCACGCAACCGCCGAGGCGCGCGCGGTCACGCTCTTTGCAGTGATCTCCCCCGGAAGCGACGGGCGCATCTCCAGATCGGCCCCGATCGTCAGCCGCTTGAACGCCCCGAACCCGAAACGCCCGGCCGCCGCCACCGGCGAGGGGGCATCCAGGCGGGCGGCATTCCCGCGGACCGTGTATTGAAACTCCCCTGCCGGCAGAATGCCCTGGCTCAGCTGCACGCGCCGTTCCTCGAATATCGTTTCCCCGTACGGCCCGATGAACTTCAGCGTACGATCCACCATGCCGTATCCCACCGGCACGCGAAAACGATAGTAGCCCAGACTATCGGCCTGCACGGCATCGGTCAGCCGCCGCCCGTCGTACATCTCCACGTTCCAGCCCGGCTGGGTCTGCCCCACGATATCATGTTCGCCCACAAGGCTTCTGGTGGCGAGCGGGACATTCGAAAGCTCCACCCCGTATCCGGGAGCATCGGCCACCGGCATGGTGCCGAGCGTTATCTGCCGCACCGGCGAAAACTCCGGCGCATAGTAGCGCCACAAACCACGGTCGAGCGAAAAGACCGGCTGCCCCATCTCCTGGCGTCGCAGCCCGCCGGAAATCCCCAGCTCCAGCTCGCCGAACAGGAAGCCTCCTCCCAGACCAAGATTTCCTCCCCCCGTGCTTCTCCCGGCATAGACCGCATGGGTGATGGTCCAGTCGATGATCGGCGGGCCCAGAAGCCTTCTGGGCGGCGAGGCCGATTCCAGCAGCGCAAACGGATCGCCCGCATCCCCCGGCAACGATGCGGCACGCCCGCGGCTCCGGCTCCACTGCACCGCTGGCAGACGTTCATCGGCCGGGATGGTAAGGGTCAGACGGGAAAGATTGAACCGGGCATCCAGCCCCAGCAGAGCGAAGAAGAGGGTATGGCGGATATAGATCTCGCCGTTGACAAGACGTATATCGCCATCCTCGAAGCGGATGCCGATCCTGCCGCGATGTGCCATCCGCTCGCCCCGCGAAAAGCTGAACGGCTCCCCTACCGGGAACGCCCCATCGAGAACCATCTGGTCGGATGAGACCGAGGCGGGAACGCGGAGAAAATCGCAGAGGAAGAGATAGGGAAGAAAGAGGGTATCGGCCGCATACTGCACCACGATATCCTGCGAGGCGACGCCGGGGATTTCCAGGAAGACCACCCCTTCGTCCAGCGGAACGAGGACATCAGGATCGGCTTCTCCCCCCTTGTTCTGCTCGCGGCCGTGCAGCGGCAGCTCGCGGCCTCCGGCATAGGCAGCCGCGGAAAGGAGAATGCTCAGAAGCGCTATAAGGGAGATGGATCTCACCGGTACTCCGCGGTCAGCGTTACCAGACCGCTATAGCCTCCCCGTTGCTGCCTGGTACTGCTGGCAAGGCTTCCCCCGATGCGCACATAAATGGTTCCGGTACCGCTGGCATCATCCGGGAACCGGGTATTCTGGTAGAGCGTGCCGCTGGAGAAAGGATGCCACGAGCCGCCGCCGTCGAGGCTGTAGGCGCAATCGGAATTGGTGATGGCCGGATCGAACGTCCGGTCAGGAGCCCGCGTGCTGGCGCCGGAGCGGGCGGTAAGAGCCGATACCGAGATCGTCAGCCGCACAGTGCGGCCGCTGTCCCCGGTGACGATGAACTGGGCGGCTCCCGCCGATTCGTAGCCGATATCGACGGCACCGGAACGTGAGAGCGTGCCGAAATTGAGATCGCTCGATCCGCCGATCGTAATGCCGTTCTGTGCGGATGCGGCAAGGGGAAGGAAGAGAACGGTCAGGGCAATACAGCAGAGGCGGAGCACGATGAGGCGCAGATGCGGCATCGGTTCCGGTTGGACGAGGAAGAAGGGATAGAACGTCCGATAGCGCTTGTTATTCTCTGGCCGTAACATTGATATCGGTAGGGGATACTAACAGATCATACTGCTGTTGGACCGTAGGTGCCTGCAGCACGGCGTCATTGGCGCCCCCCTTCTTTGTGCTCACCAGCGTGGCCTCCACCCTGTAGGAACCCGGGGGAAGCAGCGGCAGGCGCAGACCGCGCCGCACCGTAAACTCCGAGGTAAACTGCTCTTCGGCGCTCGCCACCTCTTCTCCGCCGGGGGTGCTCACCTGCAGGCGCAATGTCCCGCGATAGGCCGCATTGCCCAGCCGCCGCAGATCAGCCAGCGCCAGCAACCCTTTCTCGGCGCGCCGCACCGAGAACCCTTCCAGAGCGATACCCGTCTCCACGATGCCCCTGCGGAAGATGATCGGGATATCCAGGCTAAGACGCATCTGAAGGCTGCTGCGGATGATGCCGGATGTATCGGAGTCGCCCGCAGGACCCGGCGCCACCGGGGCGCTGCCGAAGATCACCCGTCCCCAGAACTCGCCGTCGCCGATGCTGTCAGGGGGAACGATCAGCACACGGACGGAGCGGGATGTATGGGGGGCGAGCATAAAGCGCCGTGGAAAGATCTTGATCCACTCCCTGCACGAACGTTCGGTTTCCTCCGGCCGTTCCGCATCGCGCAGCGATATGCGCCCTGCCGAATCGCTCCGGATCAGCTTGAAACCGAGTTCGGTCGTGATCTCCACCTGCTCGTCGCTGGAATTGTAGATGTTGATCTCCTGGGCGCGGCTCCGTGTGGTAAGGAGAACGCGCGTAGGGGAAACCTCGATCTGCGCGGCAAGCTCCCCGCCGAGCAGCAACAGCCACACGAGGGCAACCTGGGCGATCCGAAGAGGAGAGATGGAGCGGGACATGGGGTTGCTATGATAGAAATGCCGGTGCACGAGAGATTTTCCTCCTGCACCGGCCTGCCGGTATCACAAAAGCGATCAGTTGGAGTAGGACGCGGTAATGTTGAACGAACCGCTATAATCACCACGCTGCTGGTTGCCGGTGGGGCTCACCGAACCGCCCACCCAGAGATAGATCTGGCCGAGACCGTCGGCATCGGTGCCGTCGCCATCGGCATCGGCGCTGAGAGCGATCGTGGCCGAGCCGCTGGAGGCATCCAGCACCGAGCCGTTGCCCTGCACGTTATCGTCGCTGTTGGAGAGCATGGTGGCGCGGGCCAGCGTTACCGACATGGTTGCCGAGCCATCGCCCGAGTTCGTGGAGAGGGTGGCACTTGCCGGAACGGCGATGGTGATATCATCGGCTTCGTCGCCGCTGAAATACAGAGCTCCCGCACCCGCTTCCGAGGCGGCAACCGTATTTGCCTGTCCCTTCGTCACGTTTCCAAAAGCAAGAGCGGCGGTAGCGCCTGCGGTGATCGGGGTGGTGACCGTAGCGGTTGCATTGACGCTCTGGCTGGTCTGGGCACCGGCCTGGACCGCCGGAAGAAGAGCTGCAGTGCAGAAGGCGGCAAGAGCAAGAATTCGATTTGCGTTCATGATGGACTGGACTCCGATAGAATTGGCATGATTGGCGGGAGGGGACCTTTGCCCCCGCCATAATTGTTCGGTCGAACGGCATCGCCCGGAAACGGGCCGACCTGTAGCCCGCTCCGGACGATACCGTTCATGGAAACCGCACATAGAGCTCCTTCTCATCCTGGAAATGATATTCCGGATGAGATCGGGATAATCTCGACGATTAAACGCTGGAGACTGGGCGGAAGTATCCTACGGCATTCTCTGGACAAGAATGCCATATATCAAGTATCAATAATTCCCTGCAAACCATCGGGCTGTACGCACGATACGAGCCGATGGAGGATGGACATACCAGAGCGACCGCAACAGCTACAGCAGAAACTGACCGATGGTATCCGAAAAGGAAGGAATTACTGAATGGTATTTCGGGAAAGATTATCGCCTCCCGGATGCGCGCCCTGAGTATTGGTTGGACCTCAATTTCATAGGCACCACAAAGATATGTGGTATACTATTCCATATCCAAGAAAAAAGTGAATAATGCCACCGAAAATCGGAAAGATCTAATGTCAGGCTAAGGTTGATGTTGTATGGGGCGGTGAGAGGAAGATGACAGGGTTGATGCGGTCTGGCGAGTAATTCCTCCTTCGCTTGTTCGCTTCTGAGTTCGGTACATGTATGACTGTGGCGGGAAATTTCCTCTCATCATAGTGATTGTGAGCGGATTTCATCCGGATCATTATCTGCTGCACGGGAATGAGCAGTTGCCGGCGCCCATTCGAATAATCGCGGGCAGGCTGTAGCAGGGATAGGTGTATCCTCCATGGCCGATCACCACAGGAATATCATGGACATGGTGGGGAAACGTATCTGCACTATGCTTTCGTGTCCGGTATACCGGGAGAATGCAGATGAGGCGGATAATGGAGTGGGGGCTGTGGAATTATTTCGTAGCAACGAGAGGTGGTATTACCAGGTATTCTCCTCTCTGTGTCCCCCTGCTTCTTCCCGATCGTAACTCCAGCCTCGTCAAATCTCAATCGCCTTTCCCGGCTGGCAGCATAAAAAAAAGGAGCACAGGTCCGTCGACCTGCGCTCCCTATCCCATGGGACCTTCACCGGCTGAAGCTCGAGCTTCTCCAACCGGAAGGTACGGTCCCTAACCCAGTCTTCTATCGGATGGAGGCCAGGGGATATAACCGGCCTCCTTCCGCTTGCATCATCTTAGAGCTGGCCGATCCAGCCCGAACCGCCGCTCGTCGTCACCCAGATGTATTGGGTCATGTTGTTAGGCGCAATCGTAGTAAATCCGTTGAGGACATTACCCGAGATAACGTTGGCGTTATCAGCATCCGAGTTGAAGACCATCAGGATCTGCCCGTTGACGGTACCGTTCGGAAGCACGATGTCGTAGTCACCGGCTCCGCCATCATCATTGATGACAACCACCACGGGGCCGTCAGGAATCGAAGCGCTGTTACCACCGCCCGGTGCGGTGATCGCATCGTGCGAGTATGCCACGCGGCCTGAGTTCACCACCAGAGCGGTGCCCGTGGGAGCATTCAGAGCCAGAGCGGTGCTACCGGTACCCGTGCCGGAGAACTCGGCAGCGGCACCTGTTCCGGCAGTGGAGGCAGAGAGAGCCGACACTCCATTGCTTGGATTGGAACTGGTGAACTCCGCCACGGCTCCAAGCCCGATGTTCTCGACGTTAAAGGCTGTCGTACCGTCACCGAGGATCGTCTCGCTGTACGGAAGCTCAAGACCCGGGGCATCTGCCCAGACCGCATTGCTTCCATCATAGCTGATGACCTGTCCGGCGGTAGCGCCGGCCGTGCTCAGCTTCGGCAGCGTCACCGCGCCATCGGCGATTTCATTCGTCGTCACTGCGCCGTCGGCGAGCTTCGAGGTCGTGATTGCGTCGTCGGCGATCGTCGGGTTCGGATAGGTGCCGCTCAGGTCACCACCCGCCGCGCCATCCGGCGGAAGCGAGGTCGGTGCACCCGTGATCTTCGAGTAAGCGACATCGCTGATCTTGGAGTCGCCCACGGAACCATCGGCGATCTCCGTGTTCGTCACCGCATTCGGAGCGATGGCGGCCGTTGTCACTGCGCCCGGAGCGATGGTCGGATTCGGATAGGTGCCGGCCAGGTCACCACCTGCTGCGCCATCCGGCGGAAGCGAGGTCGGTGCACCGGTGATCTTCGCGTAATCAACGTCCGTGATCTTGGCATTCGTCACTGCACCGTCAGCGATAGCGACCGACGTTACGGCGTCTGCGGCGAGCTTCAGATCGGTCACCGAACCATCGGCGATCTCGGAAGTGCCAACCGCGCCGGTGGCGATCTCCGGGTTCGGATAGGTACCGCTCAGGTCACCACCTGCGGTGCCGCTCGGCGGAAGCGAGGTCGGTGCGCCGGTGATCTTCGAGTAGTCAACATCGCTGATCTTTGCATCGGTCACAGCGCCGTCGGCGATGTGGTCGGTGCTGATCGCGTTGGCGGCGATCTCCGAGCCGGTGATCGTGCTGTCGGCAATCGCTGCGGCAGTCACCGCATCGGTAGCCAGCTTCGTGTCGGTGATGGCACCGTCAGCGATGGCGGCCGACGTCACTGCATTGGCGGCGATCGTCGGGTTCGGGTAGGTGCCCGTCAGGTCACCACCTGCTGCACCGCTCGGCGGAAGCGAGGTCGGCGCACCCGTGATCTTCGAGTAGTCCACACCGGCAATCTTTGCGTCGGTCACAGCGCCGTCGGCGATGTGGTCGGTGCTGATCGCATTGGCGGCGATTTCGGAGCCGGTGATCGTGCTGTCGGCGATTGCGGCGGCCGTCACGGCACCTGTTGCGATCGTCGGGTTCGGATAGGTACCGGCCAGGTCACCACCCGCTGCGCCGCTCGGCGGAAGCGAGGTCGGTGCGCCCGTGATCTTCGAGTAATCCACATCGACGATCTTCGCATCGGTCACCGAGGCATCGGCGATCTCGGTAGTCCCAACTGCGTTGGCAGCGATCTCCGGGTTCGGATAGGTGCCGCTCAGGTCACCACCTGCTGCGCCGCTCGGCGGAAGGCTGGTCGGTGCGCCGGTGATCTTGGCATATGCCACATCCGTGATCTTTGCATCGGTCACAGCACCATCGGCGATGTGGTCGGTGCTGATCGCGTTGGCGGCGATTTCGGAACCGGTGATCGTGCTGTCGGCAATCGCCGCAGCCGTCACGGCATCGGTAGCCAGCTTCGTGTCGGTAACGGAACCATCGGCGAGCTCGGAGGTGCCGATTGCGTTGGCGGCAATCTCCGGGTTCGGATAGGTACCGCTCAGGTCACCGCCCGCTGCACCGCTCGGCGGAAGCGAGGTCGGTGCGCCGGTGATCTTGGCATATGCCACGTCCGTGATCTTCGCATCGGTCACAGCGCCATCGGCGATATGATCGGTGCCGATCGAGTTGGCGGCGATGTTGCTGCCGTCAACCACGCTGTCAGCCAGCGTCGGGTTCGGGTAGGTACCGGCCAGGTCACCACCTGCTGCGCCGCTCGGCGGGAGGCTGGTCGGTGCGCCGGTGATCTTCGAGTAGTCAACGTCCACGATGTGATCGTTGCTGATCGACGCGGCGGCAATGTTGCTGCCATCGATCACGCTGTCGGCGATGCTCGGGTTCGGATAGGTGCCAACCAGCTCTCCGCCTGCTGCGCCGCTCGGCGGAAGCGAAGTCGGTGCGCCGGTGATCTTGGCATATGCCACGTCCGTGATCTTAGCGTCGGTCACGGCGCCATCGGCGATATGATCGGTGCCGATC
>JBMDXA010000056.1:0-1102 GCA_048594725.1 Candidatus Kapaibacteriota bacterium | reverse complement strand
GTCTTCGGGTCCAGCACGCGAAGGAAGTTGGAGCCATCGCTCATGTAGAGCTGGGTTCCATCGGTGGTGATGCCCCAGCCCTCGTTGTAATAGCTGAACGAATCCACCACCGCGAAGGTCTTCAGGTCGTAGACGAAGCCGACCCCGGAGCGCCAGGTAAGCTGATAGAGCCTATCGCCCAGCAGGGCCAGTCCCTCCGCGAAATGCTGCGGCGCCACATCGGCCTTCTGGAGCACCCGCCCGCTCTCGATCTCCACCTTCCGCAGGCTGGATGATCCCTCCAGCCCGGTGCTCTCGTAGAGAACGCCATCGTGAAAGAGGAGGCCCTGGGTGAACGCGCTGGTATCGTGCGGGTGAACGCTCACGATATCGGCCACATAGACCGGCGTGGTATCGGGGGGAGCTACCGAAACGGTGGTGTCAGGCTTGTCGGGCTCATTGGTTCCATTAGAACCGCACCCATCGGAACAGCCGGCGATACCGCAGAGCAGAGCAGCCGCAAGGAGCCTGGAAAAAAGAACCTTCATCTGCATCGGAAGACTATGGGAAAGAAGAACTGGATTCCTGTGTTGGAGACGGACGATGATATCCGCGCCGGCGCAAGCTACGACAGCAGAATGATGGGACAATGATGCAGGCCGGCAAAGAAGAGGGTCCGGCAGTCACAGAGGAGCATCCACCGGCAGGCCATGCTCCTCCGTTCTCCTGCCAGGGGATTACAAGCAGCGGGCGCGGCCTGCGGACGGAGCTTGGCTACTGAACAGGTACCAGCCGGCAAAGCAGGTACCTCCGGCACTTCATTCCGGCATGCCGCCATAGAGCGAATTGCAATTGGATTGAGCCACGAGCAGCGCAGGAATGGGCCGCTCCTACGGAGCTTCCGGAGAAAACACTGCCACCATAGCTACAGACGGGTGCTCCCTACGGGAGCCAGAACCGATCAATTCAATTGAAAACTGCTCTAGTAGGCTGTTAACATAGATGTGATTAGTAGATTGCTCTCCCCTAATCG
Organism: Candidatus Kapaibacteriota bacterium; assembly: GCA_048594725.1. Lineage (GTDB taxonomy): Bacteria > Bacteroidota > Ignavibacteria > OLB7 > OLB7 > JAFDZV01. The sequence goes on along the minus strand of JBMDXA010000056.1, from coordinate 90 downwards.
AGGAGTCTACGATGTCTGCCAAACAGTATCAGATCACCCTGAGCGACGAGCAACGGCAGGAACTTCACACTCTGCTGCGCAAAGGAACCG
>JBMDXA010000055.1:0-8674 GCA_048594725.1 Candidatus Kapaibacteriota bacterium | reverse complement strand
ATACTGGGTTGGATGCATAGCCATGATTTCACCTGAATTATTGCGTTGAATGTTCGTTGGCCGGCACTCCGTTATCGCTGGCCGGAATATCAGACTTTCGCGGAAGCCATCTTCCGTTTCTCCGCATCTATTCGCGCCTGCACCTTTATGATGATAACGAGCGAAAGAAGCGGCCCCATGACGACGAGCATCAGCCCTCCGATCACGCCGTACATATCCGAATAAGCTCCGAATGCCGCACGATACATGCCATACTGCACCATCAGCAGCGTCGTAGCGGTCGATACGCCGATCCAGTACAGGAAACTCCTGACCAGCTGGATGATGGGGCCCTGCTGCCGGGGAGATAGTTCGAGAAATTCCTTCTTGTTCGGGAGGTTTATCAAGGCTGGCCTGCGTACGATCAGCCGGGCACAGGAATAGAGAATCACCATGAGCGCCACCGCCACCATCGGAAGAGCGAACCAGCTCCAGAACGTCCGGTTTTCCCAGCGATCCACCACGCCGCTCAGGTTCATATGTGCCGGAATCCGTTCCGGGAGATTATCCCAGACCATGGCGCTGCCGATGATGAGCGCGGCAAGAAGAAAGATATTCAGGATATGTGCGATTGTCCGGTTCATATCGAATCATGCCGATCGTTAGAGGTATTGTTGCGCTGGCGGTGTTTCCGCTTCAATTCTCTTCTCCGGCTAGACTTTCCGCCACGCTGTTTGCGGCCATATACCAGCTTCATGTCTGTTATTTCCTCTTCTATCTCCTCTTCGGCCCCCAATGCCCCTTCCCGTATGGCTCTGCGTATCATCTTATCCACGTTTGAAGCAGCTCTCACTATAAAGACTATGGGTGCGCCCATCATGATAAACCCGCCCCACACTCCATATTCGCTATCGGCATCCAGGATATATTCATAATACATGCTCCAATATCTCAGAAGAGCCCCAATCAGAAACCAGCAGATCATCGAGTAGAAGGAGCAGATTACGGAGATATGAATTTTCTTTTTCCAGGCGGGGAGCAGACGGCGATAGAATTTTTTCACATCGTCATTCACCAATACTGACAACAGGTCTCCGGACCGGTCCCGCTCAAGCTTCCATGCGCCCCATAGAAAGATAAGTACCATTGTGCCCACACCAGTCGGGAATCCATCCCAGAGCCTGGCATCCCTGTACTTGATGTAATCCGGCAACTCCACCGAATAGCCGAAATATGCCGCTACCAGAAATAGTACAACCAGAACGGCAAGAATAACTTTCGCGAACCACGACTGTAATTCAGCCCACATGCAGTTTACCATGAATTTATTGAGATACCAGTACCATTCCGTCTCCGCTCAGAACCGCACGACTATATCCTCCCGCACCCACAGCACCGATTCCTGGGCGAAACGTTCTTTATAATCTCCGATAATAGCTTCTATACGCTCCTCGCTCTGAGAGGACGGAGGATGCATCAACTCCAGCACAAATGAAGCTTCACGAATGATGCTGCCGGCGGAATCGCGCCACTGCCCCTCGGCACTCCACGTGGTGAGCCCCTCCGGAAAGCGTGGCGTTACCACATCGCGAAGAAACCCGTTCCAGGCTTCGCCGGAGACCGAATCGCCCCCTGGCATCGCACGGCCGAAATAAAGCCGGTCGGCGATCCATCGCTCCCCTCCTCTCATCATCCCTGCCGGGGAGGCACAGCCGGCAATCGCGATCGTTCCAAGCAGCAGAACCGCAGGGATGCTCCGGCGCATCCGCAGAGATAGTATACCACGCATAGTGTCCGAGGGTTCGGTTTGTAAAAAAGAATTCCCGTGAAACTTCCGCGCCGCCAATCCGATAGATCTCCCCGTTCCCCTTGTTCAGCGCTTGCCCTTCTACGATTTTTTATTCAAAGGAACCGATCGACGATGCCCCCTATCAAACTTTCCGATATCTACGCCAGGGTTCACAAGGGACTTCGCAAGGCGCTCTTCGATCTGGCCTATACCGCAGGCCGGACCGATTATGCAAACGATATCGAACTGACAGCGCTCACCGAGCAGACCGCCGACGTGATATCGTTTCTTCAGCGCCACGCCTATGTGGAGGATACCTTCCAGCTTCCCGCACTGGAGGCACGGGCACCCGGCAGCACCGGCCATTACCACGACGAACATCATCGCATCGAAGAGGAGATCGACCGGCTGGCCGCAGCGCTTTACAAGATCGCGACCATGGAAAGAACCGGGCGGCTGGGCGCCGGGGAAGGCTGGTATCTGCAGCTCAACAGATTTGTGGCAAACTACCTGGCGCATATGGACCGGGAGGAGACCAGCACCGGCCCGCTGTTCATGGAATATTGCTCCGATGACGATCTCAGCCGCCTCTTCGCAACGATCATGGCAAACTCCGCTCCCAGCGACTCGTTCCTGATGCTGAAATATACCATCCCCGCCATCGATCACGATGAGCGGGCCGGCTTTCTGGGCACTATCCGCCGCAACGCACCGCCTGCGGCGTTCGAGAGCGTGATGCAGCTCAGCAGAAGCATCCTCTGCGATGATGACTGGCGCAGGCTTCAGACGGCGCTCGCATAACAGATATTCCGGTGGAAGGATACACTCGTGGCGGCGGAGAGAGTCTCTCCGCCGCTGCCGTATACAGCCGGACAGGAGAGTAATTCTATCGTTTCCCCACGATGATCCGTTTACCGGAGAATGGCTCCCGGCATCGCTCCGCTCAGGCTCATGAGCCTGCCGTCATATCTGGGAGCGAACACTGCGTGGCCCGTATATTGGGCTCCGTTGCCGGCAGCGGACATTTCGGCAGAAGCCGCACGGGCCGTCCGATCCGGATTTCATCAGGAGGGAAAGATTTATGAAGCTTGCAGCATATACACTATGCTCTATTCTCGCACTGGCCGGCACCGCCGTCGCCCAGCCGATCCAGGTATCGGTGGCGGTCAATACCACGGCGGAACAGAAACCGATCAGCCCCTTGATCTACGGCATCAACGCCTATATCTACGATACCGAATGGGGTGATGGCCCCTGGAAGGTGGGGCTGGACAATCACGCATCGGGCTTGAACGTGGGGGCGCGCAGGCTGGGAGGAAACACCATGACCAGCTACAACTGGGAGAACGGGTTCTCCAATTCCGGCAACGACGACAACCACTCCAACAACGTATTCCAGTCGTACATCACCGGCGCCGGCGATGCCCCCTATGCTCCGGCAGAGGCCATCACGACGTTCCACGATCAATCCCTGGCGATGGGAGCATATTCCCTGTTGCAGCTTCCGGCAGCAGGATATGTGGCGGCCGATAGAAACGGCATGGTACAGCCGCAGGAGGCAGCGCCCTCGTCGCGATGGAAGCAGGTGGTGTTCGATAAACCCGGCTCGCCGGCATCGCTCAGCGAAACGCCTGACCTCAACGACGGCACGGTCTACATCGATGAGGAGATACAATTTCTCCTGACCCGCTACGGCCAGGGATCGGGAAATACCGGCATCAAGGGTTACGAGCTGGACAACGAACCGGGGCTCTGGCATCATTTTCCCGAAGGCGGCGGCAACGAGGGCACCCACTCGCGGCTGCATGCGGATATACTGACGGCCGGAGAGCTGCTCCAGAAAAATATCGCACTCGCCAAAACGGTGCGAAGGATCGATCCCACCGCCACGATCTACGGCCCGGCGATGTGGGGATATCCGGAATTCTACAGCCTCTGGAGCATCTACGATGAAGCAAATAACGTTCTGCGCCAGCCGCTCGACTGGGAAACGTATAACAGGGAACCCTATCTGACCCGGAACACCGGCGATACCTATCGCTATAATAGGATGACCTGGGTGAACGCGTATCTGGCGGAGATGCGGAACGCATCGGAAACGGCGGGCGGGCGGCTTCTCGACGCATTTTCGGTGCATTATTATTCCGCGGCGGCCGGCAGCGATGCGGCACGCGTGCAGGCCACCCGCAGCCTCTGGGACCCCACGTTCGTAGAGGAGAGCTGGATAACGCAGCAGGGGAACGGCTTCACCGATGGGCGCCCCCTCCTGCTGATCCCGAAGCTACAGCAGTCGATCGCCGATTTTTATCCCGGCACGAAACTCGCCATCACGGAATATTCGTTCGGAGGACGCCATCACGTCTCCGGCGGCATCGCCCAGGCCGATGCGCTTGGAATATTCGGACGGACGGGTCTGGACCTTGCCACTTATTTTTTCACGGTGGATGATTATATCGCGGCAGCATTCAAGCTCTACCGGAATTACGACGGGGCAAACAGCACATTCGGCGACGTATCGGTAGGCTGCACCGTCTCCGATATGGAGAACAGCTCCGCGCATGCATCGCTCGACTCTCTGGGACGGCTTCATCTGATCGTCATCAACAAGAATTTCACGCGCCCGGTGCAGGCCTCGCTGGCGATAACATCCCCCGGAATGTGGGGACATGCAGAGCATTATATGTTCGGCTCGGCAGGCTCGGAACTGCGGCGCGAGGACGATATCAGGATTGACGGGGGTTCCGTGGCGGTATCGCTGCCGCCTCTGAGCGTGCATCATCTGGTGTTCTCCCCCATGCCAGCCTCCGGCGTGGAGTCTCCCGGAGATAACAGCGGCCTCCGTATCAGCGCAGATCCCAATCCGGCAGCCGGAGGAACGCAGATCAGCATCGGTATAGAGCAGGCCGGGCAGGTAGCCGTCCGGTTGTACGATATGCTCGGCCGCGAACTGCGAACTCTCAGCGAGGGGTTCCGTGCGGCGGGCACGGAAAAAATATGGCTGGATGGCGCGGGTCTCCCGGCCGGAACGTATATGGTGGTAATGACCTCGTCCGGAAAACGCCATGCGATTCCGGTGACGCTGGTGAAATAAATGGCTCCTGCCGGTATCACGGCAATCCGCACACGCGACAACCGGCCCCGGGAACTGATCCCATGGGGCCGGTTTCCTTTTGGTGATGTGCATGGCAGCGGCCGGCAAAAAATAATCCGCGGGATGCCGCCGCAGTCAGGAGAAATATTGCAGGCAGATCGGAAATTATATTTCCCTGCTCGAGACGATTTTTGTAGGAACCGGGTAAAGTATTCCTTATCCTTGTTTGTTCACGTCAGGCTTGCGGTCGGCGGATATCTGGTTTGGAGCGAGGAAAGGACCGCAGAGCAGGACAACTATTCTACCCTTGAAGCTGCTCGTTCTAGCGGGCACAAGGAACCGAGATCTTCGTCTGCACCGCTCTCCCGAAGCTTACCTCTGTTCTCGCTTTACTAATTCTCCATCGGGAGAAGAGGCATTGTTATGTCGATCAAATTGTATGTCGGAAATCTCTCCTTTGATACCACCGGCGCCGATCTCAGCGATCTTTTTTCGCAGAATGGCACCGTGACCTCGGCTTCGATCGTCACCGATCGTGAGACCGGGCGGTCCAGAGGCTTCGGTTTCGTGGAAATGTCGGATCGTGCCGAAGGTATGAGCGCTATTCGCGACCTCAATGGAACGGACCTTCACGGCCGTGACCTTACCGTCAACGAGGCACGCCCGAAAGAGCAGCGCCCGGCACGTGACTTCAGCCGCAGCCGCTATTAAGCGCCGCTGATCGCAGATGTAAAAATCCCCTCGTTGCACAGGTTGCGGCGAGGGGATTTTTTTATTGGCAGACCGTTGCAGGCAGATTCGGATCGGGGAATATAGACGGTCACTTCCCTACCAGTTTTGCAAGCTCCTCCACAATCCTCCTCCACTCGTAGGCATGGGCATCGGCGGCCCGCATCTTTCCTGAAAAGACCCGTGCCGAAGTTTCCCCGTGCACTCTCCCTACGATCTCGATCAGCTCCTCCCGGCTTCTCCCCTCGGTTCCCGGCATCCCCTCGGCTATCATCCCCTCCACAGTTCCGGCCACCACAAGTTCATTGACGGTAGCAGGGTTGAGATTGGGATTTATCACATTCATTTTTTTTCTCCGGTTATTGGCTGGATACACTCCTCATGAGCGGCGGATTGTATGCCATGGCGGCCGCCGGTACAAGGGATTTCCGCATCCATCAACCATCTCCGGTCCGGCCGGTCAGGATAGCCAGAGAGGCGACAAGTTCCGCTGGTTCCACCGGTTTCGCCATGAACATCTGGAACCCCGCCACAAGCGCGCTCATGCGCGTATCGGAGCCGGCATATGCCGATACCGCCATCGCCGGCACGAAGTGAATCTTGTCGAGCGGCTGTTTCCTGAGCAGGCGGATAAGATCGTACCCGTTCTGTTGCGGCATTCCTATATCGCTTATGATTGCGTCCGGCCGCTGCTGCTGTATCGCATCCAGAGCTTCGGCCACCGAAGCACAGGGCACCGGCTCGGCCCCCTGCTGCTGAAGTATGGTAGCGATCAGCGCCCGGGCATCCTCCTCGTCATCAACCACGATGATACGCAGCCCGTGCAGAAGCAGGCCCAGGCTGGAGGGAGGCCAGTAACGGGCCGGAGCCGCTCCCGGCACCGGGATGACCTGCCGAACATGAAGCAGCGGCAGGCGCACGGTAAAGCTGGCCCCGCGCCCCTCCCCTTCGCTGCTGGCATAGACTGCTCCGCCATGCAGCTCCGTCAGGTGCCGCACCAGGCTCAGACCGATTCCGAGTCCGCCCTGATGACGCCGGTTTCCGGTCTCCTCCTGTGCAAAACGATCGAACACGAACGGAAGAAATTCCGGCTTGATTCCTCTGCCGGTGTCACTGATGGTGACCTCCGTATAATTTTCCCGTTGCTGGAGAGAGACCGTGATCGTCCCTCCGGATGGAGTGAATTTCAGCGCATTGGAAATAAGATTCCCGAATATCTGCTGCAAACGTGCTCCATCTCCGGAGATGAGCATCGGGACAGCATCATATGCGAGGTTCCAGTGCACCCCCTTCGTCTGAGCGGCAGGCCGGGCCGACTCCACAACAGTGGAGAGCACATCGTTCAGCTCAACGGGAGTATAATTAAGCGTCAATTTTCCGCTGATAATGCGGGAGATATCGAGTATATCCTCGATCAATTGCGACTGCGACAGAGCATTTCGCTCGATGGTCTCCAGAGCGCCGGAGACCATATCCGGGTCCAGATCGCCACCACGCAGCAGCCTGGCCCATCCCAGAATTGCCGTTAGAGGTGTACGAAGCTCGTGCGAGAGCGTGGCGAGAAATTCATCCTTCAGGCGATTGGCACGGGCGATCTCATCCTCCAGCCGCTTGTGCTCGGTCTCATCGCGTGCGATTTTAACAAATCCCCGCAGCCGCCCCCCATCATCCTGCAGCCCCATCATCATTCCATTGGCCCAGAAACGCGCTCCGTTCTTTCTATGGTGCCAGCGACGATCCTCGGCTCTCCCATCCAGGGTGGTCTTCATCAGCTCCTTCTGTGGCTCTCCTCGTTCCACATCCTCCGGTACGAATACTATCGAGCTTTTCTGGCCGATGAATTCCTCCTCGGTAAATCCGAACATCCTCTCCACTCCGGGATTCCAGCTTATGATGGTCCCCTCCAGGTCTACCATGAAGATCGCATAGTCGGTGACATTCTCTACGATGAGAGGGAACAGATCACGGCTCTGATCCGATGGGCCCGCTTCATTACTCATATCGTTACCAGCCCCATGAACGTATTATTCTACTGCCAGCACCTATTCGCAATACCGGTTTCACTGGGCAATAGTTGTGCCTTGGCAGTCATCCACGGCACAATACAATCAGAGATGGAGCACAATGGTGCGGTGGGGAACAGGCGGAGAATCTGAAACGGGCCGCCCTGGAACGGATTGAACCGGGGTGAGCCCCGGCCCTGGCGGCATAGCTACGGAGAACGGATTACCGGACGCTCGGCTGAATCACCGGCAGACCGAACTTCGGCGCAAGCGTATCGGAGTCGTAATGCAGTTCAAAGAATTCATCGCACCAGAGGCAGATATTCTTCAACTCCTCTCCCCGCCGGAGCGCATGCTCCCGCGTGATGCCCACGCTTTCCCCCATGCCGTACGGGTCTCCCTCATTGATTTTTCGGAATATCCCGGAGCGGGATACTCTTGCGAGCACATCGGCAACATATTCCGAGCGGGCGTCACCGATGGGATATTTCGTGCCGGGGCAGCAGGGATTGATCTTCCAGAGCTGGATCGAGATCTCCTGCGGCAACTCCGTTCCTCCGAGAAATCCCCGTCCCCCGGAGAGAATCGCACAGAAATTATGAGCGGGGTCCTTCAACCATAGATTTTTCCGCATCGCCCGCCCGCGCGCCCAGTTCCCCCCCAGCCACATATCCTCGGTCGCCCCCCAGAACCCGTAGCTTGCGGCGTCCGGCTTCAGATAATGCTCCTTGTCGATGAGAGGATCGGTCTCATCGCCCGACATCCCGCGCGAGCGGAACAGGCTTTCGAGATCGCCCCTTCTGTCCCCCCCGAACTTGTGAAAATCATCCATGCTCGCCACATCGATCCGGGTGACGCCGCGCCGGAGAAGCTCGTCGAGGATTGCGCCGGTCAGCAGATCGCCGTTGGTCTGCAACATGATCTGCGCGCTCCCGTGATATTTCTCCTTCAACGCATCCAGCACCGCATACAGCAGGCGCCGCTCTGCCAGCGGCTCACCGCCGGAAAGGATGATCCGGCCGGCTCTGGCGGGCAGATGCTCAACCACCGCAAGACATTCCTCCAGCGTCATCCGCTCGCCGC
>JBMDXA010000054.1:0-28534 GCA_048594725.1 Candidatus Kapaibacteriota bacterium | reverse complement strand
CAGTTCCTCGACGATCTCATCCAGAATCCGCTGCGAGATATAATCGGGGCCGCGCTTCAGCTGGAGCGGCTTTCGCGAACAGGTGGACACCACCTGGTCCACCGCCTGGGAGGCTTCATAATGATGGGTGACGATGAACTGCTCGCCGAGAAATGCGTTTATCTGGCGCGTGCGCAGCTCCACCTCGTCGGGATGTTCGGCATTCTTCTTGGCGACCGTATCGATCGGGTTGATGATGACGAACAGGTAGCGCCCGTAATCCTCCACTTTCGGGAGATGATCGCCGCGGTCGGGGTTGAGCCGTTCCCGCCGGCAGTCCATGATCGCCAGCGGGTGGAACTTGAATATCTCCGAGAGGATCGTATCCTCTTCCTCCTCGCTCGGATCGGTCATATCCACCCAGACCACCGGGCCGTCGGGCACATTGGCCTGAAGCGTCGCACGGAGCGTATTCAGGTCGATCGTCTTGATGCCGGAGTCGGGATCGGACTCGTAGATGTTCAGCATGCGATTGAGAGGTACCTGGCGAGGAGGGTTAATCGATGGCCGTTAGTAGATGGCAAGACGGGAATTCTCACAGCACTATCCGGCTCCTAGCTCCCGGATTCCCCCTCTTCCTCCACAGCCTTGGCATTGGTGCCGAGTTTTCCGCGGATCTTGAAATAGAGCTGCGCGGTGGGCTGCCACTCTATCCGCATGCGCCGCATCACCTCCTCGATGGTGGCGCCATTATCCACCATGATAAGCCCGGCGGTATGGCGGAGCGAGAAGGGGGTCAGTTTCCGGTCGCGGTCACCTTTGACGCCGCTTGCGCGCAGCCACCGGTTCACCGCCTCGCGGATGCCGCGCGCGGTCATGCGCTGCCCCTGCGTGCGGTTGCTCATGCTGGCGAACAGGGGGGCGGAGAGATCCTGTTCTCGTTCGGGGAAGCGCCGGCCCAGATATTCCTCCAGCGCGGCGCGGCTCTCGGCCGGTATCGTCACCACCTCATCCTTGACTTTGCGCCCCTTGCCCTGCACGTTCAGTTTCAGTGTGCCATCCTCGCGTTTGGCCAGATCGCCGACATCGGCCAGGAGGCATTCCCGTTCCGACAGAGCGCAGTCGAGCATCAGGCGGATGATCGCATAATCGCGGATGCCCTGGAGGTTGGAGCGGTCCACCGATTCAAGCAGGGCCGCCACCTCGTCGTAGCTCAGATAGGTTCTGGAATGTTTTGCGGGGCGGCGGCCTCCCACCACCCGTTTGGCCGGGTTCCCCTCCAGCAGTTTGATATCGATGAGATACTGGCAGAATCTCCGCAGAGCCGTCATATAGGTGGCTACCGAGACGTTCTGAAGTTCCTTCCGTTCGATGAGGTAGCGTTTGTAGCGTTCCACATCCCGCACGCGGAAGAGGAATCGTTTATCCACCGGGAACCATTTCAGGAAATCCCGGAGGGCGCGCTGGTAGGTTCCTTTGGTTTCCGGACTTTTCCGCTCGCATTCCTGAAGGAACCCTTCATAATGATCCACCAGCTCCTTCAAGGTCAGCTTGAGCGGTTTGAGGCTATCTTCGATCATCGATCACCATAGCTAAACGGATGCGGTACCGGCCGGAGGGAATGTCCCTGGCGGCTGTAAAAGAGATGAATTCCCGCACAAAGATGCAATCGCCGGGCCCAAGATTGCAAGTAACCGTTATTGCATTAGAAGGGATGCCCCTGATACGTGTTTCGGAGTGATACGGATATGGCCCGATACATTCGCTGAGCGGACGCCCGGCGGAGTGGTATGTTCGCGGGCCGGCATCGCGATCACCGCCGGACACTCTCCTGTACAGTCCTGAAAACCGCTCCCATGAAACCTCATGTTCTTCTGCTCGCACTCTTCTGCATGCTCGCAATGGCCGGGCTGCCGGCTACCGCACAGACCCAGGCGCTCCACTTCGGCCGGATGATCACCGCCGGGGGGAAGAGCCTCGATACGGTGACCGTGATCGTGCAGGGGGATCGTATCGTGCGGGTCGATACCGGCGCCTGGCAGGCTCCCGCCGGTGCCAGGATCATCGATCTGAAAAACTACACCGCCATCCCCGGTCTTATCGATGCTCATGCGCATCTCACCTATTTCTGGGACGAGCATGCCGAACCGGAGGACCCCTGGGAACAGCTCGCCGGACGGACCGCCCCGAGCCTCGTGGGGCTTGCAGCCGAGAATGCCCGGAGAACCCTGCGATCAGGGGTGACCACCGTGCGCAATCTGAACGCACAGGACTATACCGATATAGCCCTGCGCGACTCCATAGCAGCCGGCGCCATCGTCGGTCCCCGTATGCTGGTCTCCGGATACGGCCTGCATGCAAACCCCGATGGCGTGCCCGGCGGGTTTGTGGCGCGGGCAAAGGGCGGTTCCCGAACCAGAACGATCCGCCAGGCCGCCGAACGGCAGATCGCGGCGGGAGCCGATCTGATAAAGGTGTTCGCATCGAGCGGCGGGCCCATCTCCGGCAACGCGAAGCCGGCCTTCACCCTCTCGGAACTCCGGAGCGTGGTACAGGCCGCAGGGGAGCATGGGATGCGCGTTGCGGTGCATACCTACTCCCCGGCCGCCGCCGCCGATGCCGTGCGCGCCGGTGCCGCATCGATAGAGCATGTGGCCGATCTGAGCGATGCCACCCTGATGGAGATGGCCGCCAGGGGGATCTTCTATGTTCCCACGATCAGCCATTACCAGTATTACGCCGAGCATGGCGCCGAATACGGCTATGGGGAGGAGGAGCGCGAGCTGATGAGGAAACGCACGGAACGGAACCTGAAGACGACCCGCCGGGCCCATGAACTGGGCGTGCCGATTGCCATGGGCTCGGATGCGATCTTCTCCCAGTTCGGGGCGAACACCGAAGAACTGGCCTGGTTCGTCAGGGCGGGGATGACCCCCTGGGAGGCGCTGGCGAGCGCAACGACGAATGGTGCCCGGCTGCTCGGCATGGACGACAGCATCGGAGCGATCGCGCCCGGCTATTATGCCGATATCGTGGCGGTGCAGGGAGATCCGCTTCAGGATGTGAATGTGGTGATCGGAAACGTGCGATGGGTGATGAAGGGGGGAGTGGTGGTGGTTGAATAGCGGGGGAAACGATGAGCGCGGCAGGTGGGCGGGAGGGGCCGGTTCGTGTCCGGTAGAAGGAAGGGCCATGCAAATGGATGGCGCAGAGATCGGGCTGCCGCTATCTTCATCGCTCGACCCCTTGATTCCCCGACTTTTTCACTACATTTCCCCGCATGGCTGGATACAAGGGGCATATCTCGACGGCGGTACTGTTCGGCGTCCTGCTGGTGGCGGGGCTGAGTCTGACATCGGTTGCGGCGGTGATGCCGATCCCGGAAAAGGTTCTCAAGGCCGTTGTTATCATCTGGCTGGCGATCATCTTCGCCCTCTTTCCCGATATCGACATCAAGAGCAAGGGGCAGCTTCTGTTCTACAGGCTCTTCTTCCTGCTCGATTTCGTGCTTCTGGTAGCGGGGCGGTACCGCGAGGCCGCGCTGCTCGGGTTCCTGGCGATCGTGCCGATCCTGAGCAAGCATCGCGGCTGGACCCATACGGTCTGGGCGATGATCCTGGTGCCGCTCCCCATTCTGGCCGGGCCGATGTACTTCACCCGCACCCCGACAACCGAGGGGCTTCCGTATTATCTTGGGGCGGTGGCCGGTTATCTCAGCCACCTGGTGGCCGATGGCATGCTCATCCGCCGGCGAAGGCGGAAATCGTGAGGATTCCGGGCCGGAGAGGTCACATCCAGGCATCTGCTTTGTTAGAAAGATGAGTAAACTACGGTACCCGGTGGGCCGTCGTATACTACCGGTGTTCGCAGGTATGCACAGGGATTCCCCCCCGGCTCCCGGCGATCGCTCCGGTCTCATGGCTAAGGCAATCCGATAACCAACTTTACCGATACGTATGAACGAGGTTTTTCTCTTTATCGCCCTGTTCTCGGCGCTCGCCGCAGGGATCGCATTCAGCTCGCGCAAGGAACTGAAACTCCGCCCGGTGCGTGTCCGGCGTTCCACCAACCGCCGGAGCCGCTAATACCGTGATCGTAAAGACCGATGCGGTGGTGCTGCATACGCTCCGTTTCCGCGAGTCGAGCAAGATCGTAACGCTCTACACGCGGGAGTTCGGCAAGATGAGCGTGATAGCCCGTGGCGTAGTTCAGCCGAAAAGCAAGTACGGCTCGGTGCTCCAGCCGATGAGCCATATCTCCCTGGTCGTCTACCGCAAGGAGGGGCGTGACCTGCATAATATGTCGGTCGCGGAACCGAACGAGCGATTCGGCGTCCTAATGGGGAGTCTGGAGCGGATGACCTCCGGTATGGCGATCGTGGAGATCGTCAACGCGGCGATGCATGATGAGGACCGCAACGAACAGATCTTCGAAGCACTGGTAGCCGCTCTCGGCGCGCTGAACCGGGAGGAGGCCGATGAGACATCGGTTCATCTATGGTTCCTGGCCCGCCTGGCCAACCTGCTCGGCTATGCGGTCCGTACCGACGAATGCGGTATCTGCGAAGAACCTGTGGAACCTTCCGGGGAAAGCGTACCCTATAGTCTGTCAGTGGGGGCTCCGCTGTGCGCGGAACATCGCGACGCCATGGCGTATCGCTCGCTCTCCCTGCCGGCCTTCGAGCTGCTCCGGCTTCTGTGCCGCTCCGAGGCCGAGGAGATCGCATGGGGGCGCTCCGATCCTCGCGCGGTCTCCGAACTGGTCGATACCCTGACGACCTTCATCCGCTATCACGTGGAAGGATTGCGGCGCCTGAAGGTGCGGAACGTCTCGGCCAAGGTGCTGGATCAGAGAGTGTAGGGGAACTCCGGTTTGCGATGTTCGATCGCCGGGAACAGATGATAACCGCGCAGCCGGGAGCAGGCCGACAGGAACGGAGAAGGGGATGAAGATTTATTCGCATCGGGATGCAACTTTTTCCCCGCTACCATCTAATACCTGCAAATGAATGCTGCGGATAGAGAGCTCCCCCGGGAGCTATCGGCAGGGACTGGCCGTCCGATGCATTCGGCTCCGGAAATAAAGATCCAAACACGGGAAACGTACCGTAGCAACTGTAACTCCGGCCGTCGCAGGCGGCATAGGGCAAATCACTCTTGTAACCTGGAGGATGTTCGAACCGTAGCCTGGAACGATTCATGCTGAACTTCTTGATACCGCATACCCTGGGCCCTGATGGCCCGCTCGTGCAAATGCCAACGATACAACTTCAGTCCTTTCAGTGAAGGAGAATAGAGAATGTCGAGGAAGCAGCTTTTCATTGTAGGTGCTCTGATGGCCCTCTGCGTGGCTATCGGCGTGCTCCTGGCTACCGATTGGAACAAGATACCCTCCGGTCTTGCCGGACCGAACGACGTGAAGCTGGGTGCCGAAGCGCCGCCGGTGACCCCGTCGAACGAAGTAAAGACGCTGAACGATGCCTTCGTGGCCGTCAGCAAGGCGGTGACCCCGCAGGTGGTGAGCATCGAGGTTACCTCCAGGGTCTCCTCCAGCAGCCGCGACCAGCAGGAGGAGGAGGAGTTCGGCGATCCGTTCGAGATGTTCCGCCAGTTCCGCTCCCCGACCCCGCAGCGCGGTTCCGGTTCGGGGGTGGTCATCAGCTCCGATGGATATATTCTCACCAATAATCACGTCGTGGAAGCCGGCACCGGCAGCATCGCCGTGGAGCTTTCCGATGGCCGCCGCTTCGACGCGAAGCTGATCGGCCGCGACTCGCTGACCGATCTTGCGGTGATCAAGATCGAGGCGAACGATCTTCCCACGGCCGCCTTCTCCAACAGCGATGATGTGCAGGTGGGGCAGATGGTGATCGCCGTGGGCAACCCGCTGGGGCTCAACTCCACGGTCACCCAGGGCATCGTCTCGGCGCTCGGCCGCGGCCAGCTCAATCTGAACAAGGATCGTTACGGCGTCGAGGATTTCATCCAGACCGACGCGGCCATCAATCCGGGTAACTCCGGCGGCGGCCTGTTCGATCTGAAGGGAGCGCTGATCGGCATCAACAGTGCCATCGCCACCCGCACCGGTTATTATCAGGGCTATGGCTTCGCCATCCCGATCAATCTGGCCCGCTCCGTGGCCGAGGATCTGATCGATGACGGCCGCATCAACCGTGGCTATATCGGCGTGACGATCAACCCGGTGAACTCCACCATGGCAAAGGCGCTCGGCCTTGAACGTCCGGACGGTGTTCTGATCGGCGATGTGCTCCAGAACGGCGCCGGCGAGCGTGCCGGCCTGAAGTCGGGCGATGTGATCCTGGAGATCGACGGTGTACGGGTAAGCACCCCGAACCATCTTCAGAGCCTTATCGCCCAGAAGCGCGCCAACCAGGATGTCCGCCTGAAGGTCTTCCGCGACGGCAAGACGTTCGACCGCACGGTGAAGCTGAAGCCCCGCGAAGAGGTGGATGCCCTCGCCGAGAAGGTGACCGATACCGACGACAGCCAGCTGGATCGCGATAACGAGCGGAGCATGAAGCTCTCCAACCTCGGTCTGGAAGTTCGCCAGATGGACCCGCAGACCCGCCGCCGTCTGAATGTGGATGCCGGTGTGATGGTGGGCAAGGTGGATCTCTACGGCGAGGCGATGAACCAGGGGCTGCGCCAGGGTGATGTGATCGTCAGCGTCAACCGCAAGGCGATCAACTCTCCGGCCGAGTTCCAGCGTCTGGTCGAAGGTGCTTCGGCCGGTGATGTTCTGCTGCTGCAGATCAAGACCGCCGCAGGCTCCACCAGCCTTGTGGCGCTCGAAATCAAGAAGTAAGGCCCGCAGAAACAATCGTGCTCTCCAATACGCTTTCCGCCCTCCGGAACCACTCATGTGGACCGGAGGGCGGAGGCGTTTTAGAGATTTTCGATTGGGGGATGAAAGTCCGTGGTCAGTAGTCCGTCGCCGTTCTCATGGAATTACACGGCATGACGGATCTGTAGGATTTTCGATTTGCGATTTTGGATTTTCGATTGGGGGATGAAAGCCCATGTTCAGTAGGCAGTTGCCCGCCGCCACGATCACGAAACGGCGTGATAACCAGGGAGTTCCGGTTACAACGACGACTGACCACTGACAGCGGGCGAAGCCCGCGCACGGACTACTGACACAGCAGATGAAGCCCGCGCATTGACTACGGACCCTTACCCCGTGCCCGCGCACGGACCACTGACCAGATCCTATACTGTATTCCGGCAGGCGCCCTGCAACCCATCCCTCTACTTCAACGGATTGAACACCAGCCCGCTGGCGAGCTTCGGATAGAAATAGGTGCTCTTCTGGGGCATCACCGAGCCCGATTCGGCCACCTGCTCCACCTGTTCCAGTCTGGTCGAGTTCATCATCACCACAAGCTGCGCTTCCGGACGATCGGCGGCGGCCAGGGCGTCCTCGGTGCTTTTGACGTAGGTGATATTGCGCTGCTCGGCCTGTGCCTCGCGGGTGATGCCGAGCAGCCCCTGCAGGATCACATCGTGCAGCACCGTCACATCAAGACCCCTCAATGCCTCCGGAAGATCGGCCGGCAGAAGATCGCCAACGGATGCGTCCTCGCGCAGCACGGCGATCGCCGTGCGCTCGCCGCTCATCAGAAGGAATGCGGGGCGTCCGGCCTGCGCGGCCAGGTCCTCGGCTCCGGCCTGGCGGGAGGAGGGGACGCTGATAGTGAAGTGCTCGCGGAGCTGCCCCACAAGCCGGTCGAAATCGAATTCCGGAAGAGAGTGCACCACCCGGTGGGTGGGAAGGATGACCAGTCCCGGATCGCTGGTCGGCGCCAGGAAGATCAGGATATAATCGAACGCCGCCCCCTCCGGCGTTTCCGGGTTCTGCTCGCGCATGATTCGCTGGTAGTTCAGCGCCGTCTCGTAGCGATGGTGCCCGTCGACGATAAAGACCGTATTATCCTCCAGGTCGCCGGCGAACGCCACGATCCCATCGGTATCGTTCAGGCACCAGAGCCGGTGCTCCACGCCATCGCTGTCGGTGGCGGTGACGATCGGCTCCACCGAGTCGGCAACGCCGGCAAGGCGGCGGCTGGAGCTGCCATCGCTGTCGCGGTAGACGCCGAAGATCGGTTCCAGGTTGGCATCGGTTGCCAGCATCAGTTGCAGGCGGTCGGCCTTGGGCCCGCTCAGGGTGCGCTCATGCGGAAGGATCTTCCCTTCGGAGAAGGGGGAGAGGCGGATGGCGGTGATGAAGCCCCGGCGCTCCACACGTTCCCCGGTTTCCGGATGGGTGAAGATCTGGGCATAGGGAAAGATCGCCGGAACCTCCTCGCGTATCAGAATCCGCTCGGCGATCCACTGCTGGAACAACTGGGCGGCGTGGGTATAGCGGGTGGTCTCATCTCCTTCCGGCAGGATAAGCTGGATCACGTTATGGGGATCGCCGGCCAGCAGCGCCTCCCGTTTCTCCGGAGAAATCACATCGTATGGAGGTGCTATCACCGCGCCGGCATCCGGGATAAGTGCCGGGTTGTAGCGATAGGGGCGGAAGGAAGTAAGCTCGGGCATCGATCAACTCTATGCTTTTTGTAGGACTCTGGAGTAAGTTTGCCGCACGGAAGTACCGTAGTAGCAGCAATTGAATGAAGCTATGTCACGCTCAACACATACGCGGCGCGGGCAGCGCTATCTGGGGGACGATAATAACATGATCGTCCATGATCTTGAAAACTCCAAACCCTCCTGCGAAATCGACGAGATCCTCGACGAAAGCCGGGGGGTACGTTTCGAGCCCGATACGCTGGCGCAGGCCGAGTCGGAACGCTATCGCCCCTGCCATCGCTGTACCAGCTCGTGGTAGTGCCGGATTTGTCTGGCGTCGTGCTCACGAACAAGATGGCTATCGGTACCGGGAGGATCCGTGGGCGTCGGGCTGAATCGAGCGGATCGTAATCCGTAGCAACGAGAGAAGGGAACAGAACAAACGGAAGCGATGGGAACGGAACGCAGGCAGAGCGAAGAGATCTCTCCGCCATGTTCTTCACGGCTCCCGGGCTGTTCATCGCTCGATGCTCTCCCTGCGGACTTCTTCAGCCGAAGATCGAAAAATCTAACCAGACCCTCCCCGTGTCCGTTACTACCTCATGCGCCATCCTGTGGCGCAAATATCATCTTTTTTGGCAAAGCAATTGCTCCGGCATCGGTGGTATTACCGAACAGCAACTGAAAATTTCATGAGAAAAACCTTACTGGCCCTGCTGCTGAGCGTTGCAGTGGTCTCTCCTGCGCTTGCAGATCCTCCCGACGAGGATGTGCTTCGTCCGCGGCTTGAAGGGGATAGCCGCTGGTTCGTGGAGCTCGATCCCGGACTGAACATCTCTCTGCTGGATGGCAATCCCTATATGCGCCCGCTTATCACAAGCTACGAACAGGAGACATCGATCTACCGTTCGGCGCTGGGGCTGGGACCGTATCTCGGCTTGAGCGTCGGCTACGAGTTCTCCTCGCATGTCGGGATCACCCTGCATGCGGGCTATGACGCGCGCCATACCTCCAACTCCGGCTCGATGATCGACACCTGCGTGATGATCGATCCGGTGAGCGGCAACCAGATGCGCAACCCGATGCAGGTGGAGAAGAGCTACGCGGTGAACGCCAATTATCTGTCGATCGCCCTGCTGCCGAACTATCGTTTCGAGCGCCTCTTCTTCTTCCTCGGCCCGGCGGTCTCCATCCCCCTGTCCGGGCGGATCGAGGAGACCAACACGATCGTGGACGATTCCCCCTGCTACTATCTGGCGCCCAGCGACGATACCGCCAAGTCGATCACCGGATCAATCACCGATGTGGATAATTTCCAGACCCGTATCTCGCTGAAAGCGGGGATCGGCTATATCTTCAATATCACGCCGAACATCGATATCGTCCCGCAGCTGGCGCTCGATCTGGGGTTGAACAGTGTGCTGAAGGAGAACGATCTCCTCCGCCTGCGCAACGCCGAGCGTCCGGCCACGAGCACAAGCCTCGATCTCCCTGTCAATGCCGGCATGCGTATCAATACCCTGCAGGCGATCATCGGCATCCGTTTTCACCTGTAGCCGCAAAGGAGCGATACCATGCAGATCTTCAAACGCCTGATTACTCTGGCATCGTGGGGCATCCTCTGCGTCTGTGCCACGTTCGCGCAGCCCGCCGGCGGCGGCCTGCCGGTAACCGATCGCCCGGAGTTGCAGATAGCCCCGCTTTCGATCAATACATCCGAGGATGATTTCGCGCCGGTCCCGCTTCGCGGCGGGCAGATGCTGGTCTATACCTCCGCCAGCGCCGGTCCCTACGGCGATGCCGGACAGCAGCGCATCTGGATCGCGATGCGCGAGGGGGGAGACTGGAGCCTGCCGAACGCCACCGGGCAGAGTCTTGCCCGAGGAACCCAGGTGGGCTCGGCTACCCTGACGCCGGACGGCAATTATATGATCTTCGCCGCCTACGAGTGGACCGATCCGACGCAGCCGCCGCTCGGGAGAACCGATCTGTATTCGGCGGAGCTTATCCAGGGGGAATGGCGCAATATCCAGAACCTGGGACCGCTGGTCAACAGCCCTGACTGGGATTCGCAGCCGGCCCTCAGCCCGGACGGGCGCACCCTCTACTTCGCCAGCGATCGCGCCGGAGGCAAGGGCGGAGCCGATCTCTATATGTCGCGCCGCACGGCGGCCGGCTGGTCGGCACCGGTGAACCTGGGCGACCCGATCAACACTCCGGAGGATGATCTTGCCCCGACGATCGCCCCGGATGTGCGCACCCTCTTCTTTGCAAGCAAGGGACATGGCGGCGTCGGCGGCTTCGATATCTTCGTCGCCACCGGGAATGATCCCACCGGCGGCCGGTGGACGAATGTGGAGAACGCCGGTCGCCCGATCAACTCCGAGGCGGATGATTATTTCTACGTCTCGATCCCGAACTCCCAGAACAGCTACGTCTCCTCCGATCGTGCCGGGAATCTCGATATCTATACGGTCTATCCGAACCCCTTCCCGTCGGAAGCACTGGTGACCGTGGCAGGGCAGGTGCTCGATATCAGAACCAAGCGCCCGGTGGCCGCCGATATCACCGTCACCGATCTAAGCTCCGGCGAGGTGGTGGCGAACTATCGCACCGACGACCGCAGCGGCGAGTATTTCGTGATCCTGACCCGTGGCCGCCGCTATTCCATCACGGCCCAGTCGCCCGATTATATCTTCTACTCCGATGAGTATGCCATCCGCCCGAATGCCGAGGGGCGCGATCTCCGCAAGGATATCGAGCTGTATCGTACCAGCGGCGGAACCACGCGCCTGCTCGTCTTCTTCGATTTCGACAAGGCGGAGCTGAAGAACGAGTCGAAGCCGGACCTGAACCGGGGCATCCAGTTCCTGAAGGATAATCCGGAGCTGCGCGTGGAGATCGCCGGGCATACCGATTCGGTGGGGGTCTCCAGCTACAACAAGAAGCTCTCGCAGGATCGCGGCGATGCCGTGCGGCAGTATTTCATCTCCGGCGGTATCGCCGGCGACCGCATCATCGCGCGCGGCTATGGCGAGGAACAGCCCCTGGGCGATAATGGAACCGAGGAGGGACGTGCCCGCAACCGCCGCGTGGAAATGCGTATCCTCGGCACCGAAGACCCGGGGTCGGTGGGATCGAAACCCCGCCGCTAACCGCGAATCTGCGCGGATCTTGGTGTGCGGGGGTGAGGGATGATTTCTTCGATCGTGCGGTGGGGATGAAATCTTCGCGAATGATATTCGGAGATCGCTACGAATCCTGATCTGTTGTGCGGGGGTGAGGGATGATTTCTTCGATCGTGCGGTGGAGATGAAATCTCTGCGAATGATATTCGGAGATCTCTACGAATCCCGATCTGTTGTGCGCGGATTTTGGTGTGCGGAGGTGGGGGAGAATTACTTCGATCGTGCGGTGGAGATGAAATCTCTGCGAATGATATCCTGGAGATCTCGACGAATCTTGATCTGTTGTGCACGGATTTTGGTGTGCGGAGGTGGGGGAGAATTACTTCGATCGTGCGTTGGGGATGAAATCTTCACGAATGCTATCCTATAGGGAGTAACTCTGATAGCTGATAGGTCGATAACCCTGGAGCCATAGAGCGTGATGCGACAAGGCTGCACGTTGAGCAATCAAGGTTACTCCCCCTGGAGCGGATTTCATGGTGGGTAGGGTAGAGCCTCAATGCCTGTGGTGATGGCCCCCGTAGGGGGCACCTCTCTGTAGCACTGAAGGCCTAGTATGCTGGAAGCTCCGTAGGAGCGGCCCGTGCTTCCCGTGGTGGGAGGCCAACTCAAGTGGTATCCGCTCTACAGATCCCTACGAATCCTGATTCGTTATTCGTCGTGCAGGGTGAGACCGCTTCGGAAAAACATGAACGGGCGGACAGAGAGCAGTACGCTTCCTGTCCGCCCGTTTGCATTGAAACCGGTCGGCCGATTGAGAAGGGGAACCGGAGTTCCATCATCGCTCAACGATAAACGATTATTTCACCACACGCAGGCTTCCTGCGGCGCTCCAGTCACCCGATCTGATCCGGTAGTAATAGATTCCGGAAGGATGCCCGCCGGTGTTCCACTGTATGCTGTGGGTTCCGGAAGAGAGGGCCTGATCCACCAGCACTGCAACACGGCTTCCCGTGCCGTCCAGGATTTCCAGCGTGGTATGGGCGCCAATTCCTATCGAAAACTGGAATGTGGCCTGCGAGCCGGCCGGGTTCGGGCGTACATCCTTCATCGCATACCCGCCCTGGAGATATTCGCTTCCGGGAGCGGCCATGCTGGGGTCGATCCTGATAGATCCCGTCGCTGCCTCCACTGCCGTACAGGAGGAGCCCGGCAGATCGATCGTTACCGGCAGTTCGGAGCCGGGGGCAGAGGAGGGGGAGAGCTGGAACCGGAGGTTCAGAAGCGTCCCGGTAGTGCTCAGATATTCCCCCGGATTTCCCGCCTCCAGTTCGATCCGGTAGTGCCCGCGCCTGCTGCTGATCTTCGTAACGGTCCATCCCTCCAGCAGCGTTCCCCTGGTGGTTCCCGCCATCGTGCTGTCCAGAAGGGTCAGCATGGTGGAATCGTATCCCACGCCGATGCCGATGCGGCGCACCCCGCGGCCATCGAGCGGATCAAGCAGGCGTACCGGCACCATCACCTCTGCACCGGGTCTGGCGACGATGTCGCGCGGGATGCCGCCGCGCGCGGTGATTTCCGGAGCCGGGCAGAGACGCCGTGTTTCAACGCATGCGCTGCTGGGAAGCTCGGCCGGATCGGTTCGTACCAGCCGGGCGCAGTTGGTAATG
This sequence comes from Candidatus Kapaibacteriota bacterium, assembly GCA_048594725.1. Classification (GTDB taxonomy): domain Bacteria; phylum Bacteroidota; class Ignavibacteria; order OLB7; family OLB7; genus JAFDZV01. The sequence continues at coordinate 15,223 of JBMDXA010000054.1, read as the reverse complement.
ATATCGCTTCCTCCGGGCAGGACCGTGCACTCCACCCGGAAGGTGAGGATCGAATGCATGGGGATCAGCGGAATATCCAGATTCCCGGTTGCCGGATCGTACGTTCCGGGCATATCGAGCGTATGGGATAGATAACGGACTTCGCTGGGCAGAAGATCGTTCACCCTCACATTGGTGGCATTCGTCGGCCCGTTGTTCACCACCAGCACCGAGTACGAGATACGGTCGCCTGCGGTGGCCTCGCTCCGGTTCACCACCTTGACGATGCTGAGATCGGTCTCCCAGACGTTGATGGTGGCACAGTTGCCGCTACGGTCCACCGCTACCGGATAGTCGCCGCCGGTGGCAAGATCGGCACAGTTGGCGATATCCACTCCCGGCGGAAGGGTGCGGGTGACGAGGGCGCGTACCGTTACAGAGCGGCAGTCTCCCTCCCGCATCGCTCCCAGGTCGTGCCGGGGATACCCGTTCATCCCATCCAGATACAGCAGCCCTTCCGGGAGCGTATCGGTAATGGTAACATTCACCGGGCCGCATCCTCCCTCCAGAAAGCACGCCGAGATCCTGTAGCTGATGGTATCCCCATAGCTGGGCGATGGGTTGCTGACGGTCTTGGTGATGCGGAGCCGCGCGGTATCATTTCTCGTCGGGTTCAGCGGCGATGCCATCATGTTGCAGAGTCCCCGCTGCGAGATCTTTCCTGCCAGCGGGAAGCCCTCGTGCCGGTAATTGCAGGCCGGGGCCGGCTCGTTCGGGTTGTTGATGACCCCGAGCGCCGATGCCTCCCAGACCGCCACATAGATCTTTCCATCCGGTCCTATCTGCATGTCGCCGAGCGATGAGGAGGGGGGCAGCTCGATCCTCTTCATCGAACCGACTATCGAGGCCGAATCCCCTTTCGACAGGTCGAACTGTGCGATGCCTCCCCCTCGTACCCAGCCTCCCGCATAGAGCTTGCTGTTGTCGGGGGAGAAGGAGACGCCGTAATACTGCCTGTATTCGGTGTCGAGGGTGATTCTGTTGGAGATGCGCCCGGTACGGTTGTCGAAGTCGAACAGCTCGATGGTGGAGTAGTTGAAATCATGGCCGTCCCAGACGAACGCATTTGCCGAGACCAGTTTCCTTCCGTCCGGCGAAGCCTTCAGATAGCCCACCGTAGCGCGGAAGCTGTAGGAGGTATCCGAATCGCTGTAATAGGGAACGCCGCCGGTGTGCGAGGAGACCGGCCCGCTCACCCCCTGGCAGTCCACCAGGAACGCATGCACCAGATCGGTGCCCCATTCCCTGGTGAGCACCCAGTATCCCGAGCCGCTGCCGTGGGGAACCGCCGTAAGTTTTTCGCTGCCCCCTGCCAGCACCGGCACATCCTTCCGCACCACCGCGCCGCGTCCCCCGTTGGCCCGCAGGTCGATCACCGAATAGCGAAGCCCGTAATAGCCCAGGTTCCCCACGTCCCCCTCCGGGGTGGAGGAGGTGAACAGATAGTAGTTGAAATCATTCTGCGGAAATGGAACGATCACCGCCGCCTGTGTGGAGCTTTCATGGGTGAGAAGATCCTCCCCGCCCGGCATTATTCTGTGGGTGGCATCCCAGACCGTGTTGCCGTTGGTATAGAACAGGAGCGCGCCGGTAGTGCGGTCGCACATGGTGGCCGCGGCCTCCATGGAGTTCATCGCGCCGTTGGTCAGCGGGGTGGCCGTGCCACCGGCAAAGGAGATCCCGGCCCGTTTGCCGAAATACCATATCTGGTGCTCCTTGCCTGCCGGTAAGGATGATGATTGCGGGGAGGCGCCGGCGGAAATCCCTCCGGTGCCCCCGGATGCGGAGGGGATATCCCGGTTCTTCCCCTGCCCATCGCGCTGCTGGGCGAAGGCAGTGGCGATGAGCGCAGCAGTCCAGAACGCTGTGCTCACTATGGAGAGCTTCATTGAGTAACCTCGCAGGGCTTAGGTTATGGATACGGTGAAAGGGGAGGTACACCAGCTCATACCGGGGAGGGGGGCGGTTGAACTGGCGAAGCGTGTATTGGAAAAGATCCGGGGGGGAGATGACACTGCGGTTCCCCTCTATCGGAAGAGAGTGGAGGGAACCGCATGAACGGAAGAATATAATCAACCGATGAATCCGGACTAAGCCATTACGATGCCCGGGTGCAATTCATGCTGATAGAGCCGGTGGAATCATTGGGGTGATTTCACCGGCGGTGCATGCGGTTGTTGTTCATTCGCCATCGCGGCCGCCACTACTGGCTATGAGCAACGGGCCCGCCGTTACTCGGTGACCACGAACCGTGCTCCCTGGCTGCCGCTGCCGTCATGAATCCGGATGGTGTAGACGCCGGGGGGAAGATCGTCTGTGGGAATGCGGAACTCCGGCCCCCCGGCGCGGAAGGCGCGGAGCAATCTGCCGCGCAGGTCGAAGATCTCCACGGTGGCGGCGCCGGGATTGGCGGTGCGCACGGTGCCGGTTTCCCCGCGCCGGATGGGATTGGGGAGAACCGCGGCACCCGTTTCAGCGGCCGGTTCCGTGCCGGCCGAGAGGGAGGGGGCCAGGGGAAGATAGAAGTCGAGATAGCTGGGCTCCCCGGCCGAGGTGAAGAGCGTATCGAACGCCGTCTCCTGCGGCGCGTACGGGGTCTGCCCGAACTCGTCATCCGGCTTCTGCAGCGGCAGGCCGGGGATGCCGAACTTCACCCACGCCTCAAGCTGGTGCCCGGTCTCCAGGCGGTAGAGCTGGGGGCTCAGTTGATACTCTATCCTCCGGCGCGCGGCCGCCTCCCCCTGTTCCAGCCGCACCTCGTACGATCCCCGTGTGATGGGGTGCCGCGTGTTGGATGCCGAATCGAAATCCCAGAGCAGAACGTTCGCCTGATACTTCCGGCCGGAGGAGTTCACCATCAGGCTGGCATCGGCGCCGACGATGGAGAGCGGGGCGCCGAGCGGGGAGGAGCGGAAGATGTAGGACTCGTTGCTGAGGTTCTGCACGTACAGCCTCGCATAGGATGCATCTCTGGCCGGAAGATCGGATGAGAGCCGCAGGCCATCGGTGAAATGGAATCGCCGCCGTTCCTGGCTTCCATCGTCGGCCGGCGAGTAGGCGGCGCGTGCCTCGGCCGGATAGGCTCGCACCTGGCCTGCTCCGGGGTCGGCCAGCATCACCGCCGAATCGCCTCTCATCACCTGTTCGCCGGTATCATCGCGCAGCCACCGCCGGTAGAAGCGGAAGGTAAGAGCCATGCGAAGCTCTTCCAGGGCTCCCGCCGGAAGCGCGTGCGGTCCAGGCCAGACGTAGAGTTTCTTCGGCACATTCACCGCATGAAATGCCTGGAAGAACTGGCTGCCGCTGAAGATGTCGTCCTGCCAGGCCATCTGCATGAAGACCGGCACGTTCACCGCATCGAGATCATCTCCCAGATCCCGCTTCTCGAACTCATCCCGCACTGTCCGGTAGCGATCCTGCTCGATGGCGCTGATGAGCGTATCCAGGCACCAGGTGTTGTAGTTGACCAGCTGGAAGGTTCTTGCCAGCAGGAGCGCCCCCACCACGAAGTAGTTCTCGGTGCCGTTCGGCGCCATCGCCTCGGCATACAGCGGAACGCCGATGATCGGGACGATGCAGCGCACGTTCATGCGCTCTACTGCCGCTCCCCATGTGGTGAGCCCTCCCTGGGAAATCCCCTCCAGGCCCACTCTCTCGCCGTTGACGAAGGGCCGCGAGCGGGTCCACTCGATCACCTCGCGGCAATCCTCCAGTTCCCGCTCGCCGGTGAACCAGTTGAATCGCCCGCCGCTGGCGGTGGCCGGATTTCCCTGCCCCTGGCCGCGCACCGAGTAGGCCACCGCGAAATAGCCGCTATCGGCATAGCGCGCCGCCAGCCCGGCGTAGTCGTTCTTGGAGCCGGCAAAGCCATGCACCAGCACCAGTCCCGGGAACCCTCCCACCGGAGCCGCGCCGGGGGGGAGGAAATATGCCACCGAGAGCTGCACGCCATCGCTCATGCGCAGAAGCGTATCCACGCGTGTGGCCGCTCCCGCCGGGGTATGCAGAAGGATGCAGAGCAGGAAGGGGAGCATCATGGGTATCGCAGAGGGGCGTGGCAATGGTCGCATGGGTGTTGGCCGATAATGACTGGTACGCGGGATCGTTCCGCCTGTCAGCCGATACAGCTACCAACTTCGTTCCAACCTGGGGCTGTTTCCTGGCGGCAATGGGCCATGCCGCAATCTCCGTGGCACGGATGTAGTTCGTCTGAGCGCCTATCGTATCAAAGGGATTTATATACATGCTGAACACTCTATGGCATACGGGGAGACGGCATCTGGTTGCCCTCGGCTCCGCACTTCTGCTTCTTCTGGCCCTCCTGGTTCCATCTCCTTCCACATCGCTCGGCGTGCTGCTGTACGAGCTGGTTCGCCGATGTCCGGAACCGCGACCGGAACTCCAGAGCGATTCCCTGTTTCTGGTGATCGGCCATCGTGGCTCCGGGGGGCTTGCCGTGGAGAACACCATGCCCTCGGTGCAGCGGGCGCTGGATGTGGATAGCGCCAACGCGCTGGAGATCGATCTGTCGATGACCGCCGATAGCGTCATCATCCTCTGGCACGACTGGGACCCCAATACGCTGGTGGCCGAGGCCCGCGAAAGCGGTACCGAGCCGGATGTCTATGCGCGCCCCCTGCTGCCGCCGGAGGAGAGCCCCTATCGCACCCTCATCCACCGCCTGTCGCTGGAACAGGTGCGGGAGCATTACGGCTATATTCACGACGAGACCGAGGCGCGTCTGCCGGTGGCGATTCCTACCTTCGAGGAGTTCTTCTCCTGGGCGGTTACCAAGGAGAGACTCCGGTATCTCTTTCTCGACATCAAGGTGCCGGAGGCCGATTCCGCCATCGCCGCTCCGATGATCGCCCGTATCGAACGGATGGTGGCCGGGGCGAATCCGCATTTCCGCGTTGTCTATCTCACCCCGTACGAAGGGGTATACCGGGCCCTGGAACGGGCCGCTCCGCAGGCCGATGTTTCGTTCGATGTGGAGCCGCCGGGAGGGCTCATCCTGGACCCGTGCAGCCAGAGTTCCGTGGCGCACGCCATCAGCAACGGGAACCGCTCGGCCAGCATGGTGGTGCCATTTACCTCTACCATCGCCCCGTGGACAACGGCGCGGCGGATCATCGAGTGCGATACCGAGACCCGTCTGGCCCATAACCGCTCCGGCACGGGCGTTCCGATCGATGTGGTGGTAGCCTCCACGCTGAACGATGCCGATAAGATCGAATGCCTGATAGGCCTGGGCGTTACCGGCATCATCACCGATTTCCCGCAACGTCTCCGCCAGGTGGCCCGGGCGATGGGGAAGAGGGTCGAGTGATTTTCGATTGGCGATTTCGGATTTTCGATTGGAAGAGAGGATGTCCGGGCTGAAATTCGGAGCCGCGGGAAATTCGGAGGGAAAAGCGATAAGCGGAAGAATATGCCGCTTCTGACGGAGCTCTACGATAAAGGAATCCACAATCCCGAGCTACGTACTTCCGGATATGTTATCTGACATTCCGTTGTTGTGTTGTCGCGGAGTTTCACTGGGCGACCCCTGCGGCTAGCACTGCGCGTGGAGTGGAACTCCGCGCGAATAATACAATGCCGGGGATCTCAGGGAACGTATCGGTAGATAGTTATCTCTACCGATGTGAAATTCCCTCTAAATTCTATGAGCTATTCTCCAATAACCCTGCCCCATGCATTCTCGTACCATCATCCTCGCGGCATTTCTCGTTCTCCTGTTTTCAGGCTGCGGCAGCATTTATCTGCCGGGCGGGTGGGATGCCAATCTGCCGCAGACCACACCGCTTCGCATGAACGAGCCGCGCGAGTATGCCGGAGCGGCGGTTGATGTGAGCAGCGGCTATAATATCGGCGAATCGAACGTGCAGGGGAAAGCCTTTTATGCGATAGGAACCGGCGGAAGCTGGTGGCGTCTGAGCGGGAGCGGATTTTTCTATGCCGGCAGTTACGATGTCCTCCACGCGGTGGATTCCAGCCTGCATGGCTCGCAGTTCTATGCCGGGCCGGGCGCACTTGCCGACGGAAATATCTCCCTGCCGATGGGTGATGTTTCCCTGGGACTGGGGGTGTTCGCCGGCTTCATCGCCGAGTTCGGCCCGTATACCGGGGCCTGGAGCGATCGTGTGCTGATGCCGCTGGGGGGAGGATATGCTTTTCTGAGCACCCGGCTGGCGAACCAGGATCAGATCGGGCTTCAGGCGCAGTTCGGGCTTCCGGGATTTTTCGCCGCCAATCTCCAGTACGATCTCGGCGATTTCATGCTGTCGGCGGGAACGGGTATCACGTTCTCGCTGGAACGGAGCACCAGGGAGGCCGGGCGCGTAACGTTCGGGGCCGCATACCGGGTGCGATGATTACTTCCCTCGTATGCGGCCACCTGCGATTATTTCCTCCGCCGGGTGCCCTTTGCCGCGAGCTGGCGATTCATATATTCGCTGCTTTGTACGAAAAAAGGAGTAGCGGCTATTATCATCGCGCATTCAATCCTTTCGGCTGCGCAATCCATTAATTCACCCGTATTCCGGCCAAGACCTCTATAGACAGAGTCGATGACGATGGCATCGGATGCTGCATCGTAGAGCTGTGCCTGGAGTGTGCCACGGATGGCACTTTCACTCCTATAGATCTGCAATTCAGGAAAGTTCACTAGAAATCGGCAATTGTATTTTTTCGCCTTCGCTCGGAGCGAGGCTTTATCCGTAGCGGATGAATCGAATTCCATATGGACTGTCGGTTCCTCGTGCCGAAGGTAGCTGGTATCTCTGTGAAGTTCATAGAGATAGCTCGTCGTCGCCATATGTACCAGAAAATTCCGGAACGAGAAGCGCTGATACGACCGTATCCAGTTCTCCTTCATCGCCCGCCATCGCGGGCTGTCTCCGGGTGCCGGGCTGGTTGCATCCTCGATCATTGCCTCTTTCATCCGTTTCATCGCCTCCTGTGCCTCCTGGAGTTCCTCCCGCAGAGTAGGGTCCACCGAGACGGTGGCAGGGATGAGCAGAACGAGGGTTCGGGTCTTCTGAGCGCTGATCTCGCCGCATGCGATGAGAAGCAGCAGCGGAACAAGCACGGGATAGATACTGAGTTTCATAGATTTTTTATATCCGGATGATTGGCTCGCAAAATAACGTTCCGGGCAGTGGAAACCGTATTGAAATCGATTGTCGGACCGGTGGCGCCCGGGGCGGAGTGCAGGTATAGTGACGGCGGGGGTACGCACCGATTCATCACATTTATCATTGCCGGGTCTTCGGGAAAACTCTACTTTCGGCCCCTTGAAATCGCTATCGGCGTCTTCCGGCGTGCGCCGCTCATTCCTTTCATTCCCATTCGGAGATTTCCGATGCCGACTGCCCGTATGTTCCGTACGTCCCTTTCATCCCTTCTCGCCGCATCCGCCATTCTGGTTGCCGGTTGCTCCGGCGACAACCCCGTGGATAATCCCGGCAACACCGCACACAGCGTTCCGAAGCCCGGCAGCACCTATACCTTCAAGGGGCATAGCGTCGATTCCAACAACGTGAAAATCCCAGGCACCGATCAGGCCATCATCTGGACGGTGACCGATAATAATATCAGCCACAATGGGAAAACCGGGCTGGTGAAGATCGTCAACGGCACCAAGGTGGGGCTGCTGTCCTACGCCGCCAACGGCGATCTGGTGGGCACCAGCGGCGATGCCGGGAGCGGGGTGCTCGGGAGCATGTGGGTAACCTATCCGTTCGGCAGCAAGACCACCTTCGCCTACCCGACGCTCGATAGCGTGATGGTGCAGGGCGGAGAGCAGTCCCGCGTACGGTTCAGCGGTACGGTCACCTATCTGGGCGAGGAGGATGTCGTGGTCAACGGCCAGACCTTCCGCGCGCAGAAGGTGCTGGACAAGTACACCCAGAGCACCGAGAAGGAGGGCGTGCCCACGGTGACCGTGGAGGCGGAGAACACGCTCTGGTATTCGCCGAAGGTGGGATATTTCGTGAAGCAGAAAACCGTGGCCGCCACCATCTTCGGCACCGCCGGCTTCCGCTCCCGTATCGTCGCCGATCTTACCGATTATTCGCTGAAATAATCTTCCCGCGCCATCCGGCCGTGAAGTATGGAGCCCTCCGCCACCGGGGGGCTTTTTTTATGCGCGGCGATAATTCCGATGCCATCCTTCCGGAACCCCGGAGGTGGAGGAGGGCACCCGAGAAAGCCGCGAACATCCTTCTTCTTGTTGCGTCTTTATAGCTTCCCGGGATACCGCTTCGGCCGGTTGCATACTCCGATGATTTTTTTTCGCTGCCGGCGGTAACCTCCTGCCCGCTTATTCCTCCTACCCCTTGTACGCAGCAACAGCAGATACGCCCGCCAGCAGGGAAACGATGATACCGTATGGATTCTGAACCGAACGATCGCGCCGGCCGCCGGGAGCGCTTTATGGCGCTTCTGATGCCGGCCTACAAACGCCTGGAAGATTTTGCGCTCGCCATGACCCGCAACCGCGACGAGGCGCGCGATCTGGTGGCCGAGACCCTGCTGCGTGCCTACGAGAATTTCGGGAAGCTGAAGGATGAGAGAGCATTTCTCGGTTATCTCTTCAGCATCGCTGCCAGGGAGCACCGTGGCCGCAGGCGCCGCCAGAGCCGCTTCATCCCGATCGGCGAGGATGCTGCCGAGACCATCCGGTCGGCCGCTACCGCGCCGGATGTCGCCGCCGATGTCGATCTGCTCTACAAGGCGCTCGAACGCCTTCCCTATACCCAGCGCGAGGCGGTGGTCCTCTTCGAGATCTCCGGCTTCTCCATCCGGGAGATCCAGTCGATACAGGGAGGGAGCGTTGCAGCCGTAAAGGTGCGTCTGTTCCGGGCGCGCCGGCGCCTGGGGGTTCTGCTTGGAGCCGGCGAGTTCCGGCAGAACGGCCGGCGCGATATGAACCAGGCCGCAGACCGTTCTCCGAGAGAGGATGGTGATGGCGGCATCACGCTCAGAACAGCTATCAGCGAGTAGAACGATGAAATCCCTGCACGACCATTTCGCCAGCGCGCGCCGGAGCGAACCTCTGATGGATGAGGAGGGGATCAACGCGCTGCTCGACCAGTACGAATCAGAATGTCCCACGGGCCCGCGGACTGATGATGATATATCAGCAATTCACAAACGAGGAATCACAATGAAGATCATCAGCATCGCTCTTGCGACTGCGGTGGCAGGACTAACCCCGCTGCTCCTGCCGGAGCTGCGGGAACGGGAAATAAAACGGGGAGGGATCATCACCTCCTCCGGAGAGCGTCAGGAGAAGGTTGCCGCAGTGAGCGGAATAATTCCGGGACGGGAAATTCCGGGACGGGAAATTCCCGTCGGCCATGCCGGTGCCGCTCCGGCGCAGGGCGCGGTGCCGCTGGTGGTTGCGATGCCGGTTGCGAACGCCGGAGCACAGGCCGCCGGCGAGGATACTCTCGTGAAAAAAGATATGCGCCCGGTATCCTTCAGTATCCGGAAGTCCGGTGATTCCGCCGGCGGCCCCCAGCAGAGAAGAGCAATTCAGGCCGATATCGCCGGGATCGGCATGGTGGAACTGGGAGCGGACGATCTGGCGCGTCTGGGTATCCGCGCCGGGAACGATGGTGTGTTCGCCATCTGGCAGGAGAAGGGGAAGACCAGCCCGTTTATCATGGGCTTTACGGTGAGCGGCGTGACCATGCCCCGTACCGCCGAGATAATGGATGGAGCGGATATCCCGGATTTCAGGCCGGTGGCGATCACCGACGATATCGGCGGGTACCGCGCGCTCATCTATGATGAGACCCAGCAGGAGCAGGCGCTGCTGGAAGAGATGCGCAACGGTGGCGATGATGCCGGTCTCGATACGATCGAAGGGGCGTTCCAGCGGTCGGTTACCGAGCGCGAGCGCGCCATACAGCATGCAGTGCAGATAGGCCGGCTGGTGCCGGTGGTGGTTCGCACCGGCAGAATCCATACGCCGGAGGACAGCATCGCGCAGCGCAACCGTCCCGACTGCATCTTCTGGTTCGAGCCGGGGAGGAAGTTCCTGGATCGTCTCCCGGCCGAAGTGCGGGAGCGCGTTGAGCGGGAGATGGCGCTGGACGGCAGGCTGCGCGATGCGGAGCGTGCCGACGATGGAATTGCTCCGGAGGCGCGGGTCTCCCTTGCATCCGATATACAGGCCGCCGTGGGGGAGAGTCCCTATCTGGATGTACTGCGCGGTGCGGCCGGTGCGATCATGGAGTCCAGGATCGAGCCCAATCCCGCACGGGAGCGGGCCCTGCTCAGCTACCGCCTTTCCGATTCCCGCACCGTTGCCCTGGGACTGCATGATATCGCGGGACGGCGTCTGCGCGAACTGGTCCCGTCAGAACCGATGGAGGCGGGCCTGCGAACGCAGGAGATTGATCTGAGAGATCTGGCGCCGGGGATCTATCTGGTGGTGCTCTCCACCGATCGCGGCGAGCGTGCCGTGCAGCGCATCATCGTGGAGCGCTAAAGGGATTTTCGACTGGCGATTTTAGATTTTCGATTGAAAATCGGGAAATACCGACGGCAGATGCGGAGAGGTGATGATATCATCATGCGGCCGGTGGCGGATATATTCGCCACCGGCCGTAGATATTTCGCGGTTTAGGGAAATAGAGTTCCCGGTCCGGCATGCGCTGGTATCGGTGGTATCCGTAATGACTGGCAACCGGCGGCTGACAACCGGCGGCGGAGCAACCAGTATTACCGTAGAAGTTCCACAAGATCCACCAGCGAGCGCTTGATCTCCGAGCGCTTCTCCCAGGTTTCGCGCATCGGCGTAAAGACCACTTCTCCCTTGATCTCTCCTGCCATCACGGATGTTTCGCCGTCCAGCAGGGCCTGTATCGCGGCGGCGCCCAGGCGGGTGGCGAGGATGCGGTCGCGCGCGCTGGGGGAGCCTCCGCGTTGCAGATGGCCCAGCACCGTAACGCGGGTATCCACATCGAAACGCTCCTTGAAATCATCGGCGAATTTCATCGCTCCGCCATATTCATCCCCTTCGCTGATAATGAAAATATGCCGCTTCGGCGTCGGGAATTTTTCCATATAGGTGCAGAGTGCCTCGAAATTGGTGGCGGTCTCTGGGATCGCCAGGAATTCCGCGCCGGTGGCAAGCCCCACATCGATAGCGATAAAGCCGGAGTGGCGTCCCATCACCTCCACGAAAAAGGTGCGGTTGTGGCTATCGGCGGTATCGCGGATTTTATCCACCGCCTCCATCGCGGTATTTACCGCCGTATCGTAGCCGATAGTGAAATCGGTTCCATACAGATCGTTGTCGATCGTGCCCGGGGTGCCCACCATCGGGATGCCGTAAGTATCGTAGAAGGCCGTAGCCCCCTTGAAGGTGCCATTGCCGCCGCACGCCACCAGACCCTCTATGCCGTGGCTCTTCAGGTTCTCGTAGGCCCGGCGGCGGCCATCCTCCTCATGGAATTCCTTGCAGCGTGCGGTGCCCAGGATGGTGCCCCCGCGTCCGATGATTCCTCTGACCGAATCGCGGTTCATGGGGATGATATCGCCATCGACCATGCCCTGATATCCCTGGCGTATCCCGAACATCTCGATCCCCTTCGCCAGCCCGTAGCGGACCGCCGCGCGAATGCATGCGTTCATGCCGGGAGCATCCCCGCCGCTGGTAAAAACTCCGATGCGTTTCATTGATAATTAATCGTAATTAGGTTTCAGTGCTTCGTTCCTGGTTGTGCTACGCGGGATGCGCGCTATATGCAATACATCGCCCGGCCGCCGTCATCGAGATTCCGACCATGATCTGTAGCGAATCCACAGTATATCATTTCGTGCGGATTTCATCCCCATCGTACGAATCCATCCGAATCTCCTCACATCCCATCCCATGCTATCCTATCATATTCCCGAGGCCCGGATCAGGTCAATCACCCCTGTGACCCGCTATTCATTGGCGAAGATTTCATCTCCATCGTACGAATCATCGGAATCTCTTCACATCCCCCAACCAAGATTCGCGCCGATTCGCGGCTGGGGTAGTATCTTTGCCGGATTCGTTGTTGTGATCGACAAATAGGGAATCTATGCGAGGATACAATACTACCTGGGAGTTCATCGAGGCCATCGAGCGGGCCGGTGAACTGGTGCGCATCAAGGCCGAGGTCGATCCCGATCTGGAGATCTCCGAGATTGCCACGCGGGTGATGCGGCAGTACGGCCCGGCGCTTCTGTTCGAGAACGTGCGGGGCTCGAAGATGCCCCTGCTCATCAATGCCTATGGCTCCTACCGCCGGATGTGCATGGCGCTGGGGGCCGAATCGCTCGACGAGATCTCCGAGCGGATCACCTCTCTGATCGAGATCAAACCGCCCACATCGCTGAAGGAATCGCTGAAGATGCTCCCGCATGTGGCGCAGATCAGAAAGTTCCCGCCGCGCACGGTGAAGACCGCTCCCTGCCAGGAGGTGGTGCTGCGGGGCGACCAGGTGGATCTGGGGCTGCTGCCGGTTATCAAATGCTGGCCCGAGGACGGGGGGAAGTTCATCACGCTGCCGCAGGTCATCACCAAAAACCCGGAGACCGGGACGCAGAACCTGGGGATGTACCGGATGCAGGTGATCGACCGCAACACCACGTTTCTGCACTCGCAGACCCATCACGATACCGCGCGGCATCTCCGGATGGCACACGAGCGGGGCGTTACCAGGGTGCCGTGCGCGGTGGCTATCGGCGGCTCGTCGGTTGCCACCTATGCCGCCACCGCGCCGATGCCGCCGGAGCTGGACGAGTGGATTCTGGGCGGATTTCTCCGTGAAGAGCCGGTGGAGCTGGTGAAGGCCATCGAGAGCGATCTGAAGGTCCCGGCCGAGGCCGATATCATCCTGGAGGGATATATCGATCTGGAGGATGTGCGGATCGAAGGGCCGTTCGGCGATCACACCGGCTTCTACACGCTCAAGGATGAATACCCCACCTTCCACGTCACGGCCATGACGATGCGGAAGAAACCGGTCTACTGGACCACCATCGTGGGTCAGCCGCCGAAAGAGGATTATTTCCTCGGCAAGGCCACCGAGCGGATCTTCCTGAACATCCTGAAGAAGACCGTGCCGGAGATCGTGGATATGAACCTTCCGATCTTCGGGGTCTTCCACAACTTCTGCTTCGTCTCCATCCGCAAGGAATATCCCTATCATGCCCGCAAGGTGATGTACGCGCTCTGGGGTCTTGGGCAGATGTCGCTGACGAAATATATCGTGGTGGTGGATGGCGATGTGGATGTGCAGAACACCGATACGGTGATGTTCCATGTTGGGGCCAATGTCGATCCCCAGCGCGATATGCAGTTCGTCCGTGGCCCCATCGACGTGCTGGACCACGCCTCCGATATGACGGGGCTGGGGAGCAAGGTGGGGATCGATGCCACCCGCAAATGGAAGAGCGAGGGGTTCCCGCGCCAGTGGCCGAAGGAGCTGGAGATGACGGGTGAAACCGTCGCGAAGGTCTCCGCCCGCTGGAGCGAGTACGGCCTGCCGGACGTGCTGAAGGGGAACGAGAGCACGCCGCGGCGGGGTGTGCTGCTGGAATCGCACTCGAAATCCGGAGGAGGGGGGAAGATCGGGACGATAGAGTCCGGCGGGGCGCAGCTCGGCGGATAATGGCGAATCGCGCTCCGGGGCGTGCCAGGCGACGATCGTTGCCGCACGCTCCGGGCATTGTTTCGAACATGCTCAGGCTCCGGCCGGATCAACGGCGCGGGGCCTGCGTTCTTTTCCAACTATTTGTTCGGCAGTGCCCCGGAACGCTTGCATCGGGATATCTGAAAGTATGATATTCCCGTGTTCCGCTAACCAGGCGCTTTTCAGTCCCGATAGGCTATCGATACGGCGCAGTGTCGATCCGATCCCGGACAGAAACGGTTATTCCCACCGCATCAACCCCAATCTCGTGGAGTTTTCATGCGATATCCGTATCTGTGCGGGTGTATACTGCTGGCCCTGTTCGCTGCTGCAAGCCCGTTCCTGTATGCCCAGAAGGAGGAGCCCTGGGAGGGCACCTATGCCAACGGCCTGACGCTCTCTCCGCTCCGCTCTCTAGAACGGACCAGCGACAGCCTTCTGGCGATCGTGTTCAGAACCAGGGAGAAGAAGCTGGGAGGGGATTCCTCCTTCGTACACACCTTCTACCAGCCGGTGGTGATCCCGGTGGACTCGCTGCTGGAGCTGCGGAAGGTGAAGCCGAATTATTCCGCGCGGGGAGGGAGCATCGGGATGGCGGCCGGTATCCTGCTCTCCATTTTCATCGATCAGGATGGCCTCTCCGAGAGCAATTCCGGTATCGGGACCGTATGGGCCGGCATGCTGCTCGGAGGTATGATCGGCCTGGTGGCCGAGTCGGCCATCGGAGAGGATGAGGTCTACAACTTCGACCCGCTGACGAAGGAGGAGCGCCGCTGGCTTGTCCTGAACAAGCTGGAGAAGGCCACCCCGGATGAGCTGAGCGTGCGCACGATCGACAGCGGGATCGTACCGGAGAAGCCGGCCGAGCAGATCTGGATGGCCGTGGGTGCCGGCCCGGCCAGGTGGCCCGCCATGATCGGCGCCGAAGAAGGGCATACCGTTCCCAGAGTCAGCTTCGGCCTGGAGCACAACGGGTTGCTCTTCAGCGGGGCGTGGATGATGTCATCGACCGAATGGTACACTATGGTGACGATCGACCTTCTCCTGGGATCGCAGCTCACCTGGAAGAGTGGGGGGATAGCCCTTTCTGCCGGGCCATCGTTCATCAGCGCCACGTTCGATTCCGAGAGCCGGTTTCTCCCGAAGCCGGTGCTTGCCGGTCTCGATCCCGAGGCCACGGTGGGCCTTGCCGCCGTCCTGGATCTGACCGTTCCGCTGACCCATTATCTGGGAGTGTCCGGGGCCGCCTATGGCAATATCTCGGTCCATGGCCCGATGCTCGGCCTGGCGCTCTCGGCGAAGCTGGGCACGCTCCGCTGAAGAGGCCGTCTTCCGGGGAATATCCGGTTGCGCCGGTACGCTCCCCTCGTGTTAGAATTTCCGTTTGCCTCGTCCTCCTGGCAGATCCCCCCGGATCATACGCCAACCAAACGGAGATGGAATGCGATATCGGCAACCATGGGCACTCCTGTCCTTTCTTCTGATGCTTGCGGGAAGCGGGC
>JBMDXA010000053.1:0-24900 GCA_048594725.1 Candidatus Kapaibacteriota bacterium | reverse complement strand
TACGCAGGAGGAGTTGACCCGAGAAATTGACGCCTACAGCCAAACACGTCAGCAGGTGAGGTTGCGCTGGAGATTTACAAAGAACGACGCACGACAGAAGCTCGCCCGGCACTATCCAGAATTACCGTAACAGCCTACTAGTGCGCATGATTATGCTCCTGGAGTTCCCCTTTCTGCCGCGCCGATTTCAGATAGAAGATGCCGCTTACGGCCACCCGGTCTCCCGGCTTCAGCCCGGAGGTTACCACACGCCGCTCTCCCTGTTCCGGCGAGAGCATCACCTGCACGCGCTGGAAATGCCCCGGCTCGTTTTCGCGGTACAGATAGGAGTTCGTCCCCTCCTGCTCGATGGCGGCCTTCGGCACCGAAAGAGCCGACCCGGTGCTGACCGGACGCTCGAACTCCACCGAAACGAACGTCTCGGGGCGCATATGGACATCGGGATTGGAGACCTCCACCCGCACCGTGACGGTGCGCGACTCGGGATCGACCGTCGGGGAGATGAACCGGATGCTGCCGGTATGGCGATGATCGCCTTTATCACGAATGAACCCCGTTCCTCCCACGCCGAGCGTTCCGGCCACGTCGGGGCTTACCTGCACGTCGATCCAGACCGTGCTGGTATTGACCACCTCGAACGCATCCCTGTTCGGCTCCAGATATTCCCCCAGCACCACGGTGCGGCGCGCAACCACGCCGCTGATGGGGGAGCGAAGCTGGATGCGGGAACTGAATGCGCCGGAGGAGTTCACCGACGCCGGATCGATACCGGCAGCACGGAGCTTGGCTTCGGCGGCGCGCATCGAGGCCAGCGCCTGACCCTGCGCCGCGGTGGCTTCCTCCAGCGTACGCCGGGCACCGATCCCCTCGCCCGATAATTTCTCCTGGCGTGCCAGGGTAAGTCTGGCGTGCTCCAGGTTGGCCCGTGCGGTGGCATACTCCCCTTTCAGCGATCCGATATCAAAGGCCTCGATCTCGGCCAGCGGCGCCCCCTTGGCGATCTTCGATCCCTCGGAGACATACAGCCGCGTCACGCGCCCCGCGATCATGGTACCCACATGGGCCACCCCGTTCTGCGTGGGAACCACCCGTCCCGGCGCGGTGATGGTGGCGCTCACCGGCTGCACCAGCGCGGGCTCCACGGTGATTCCGGCATCCTTCAGCATCGCCGGGGTCATCTCGATCTCATCGCCATGCTCATCACCGTGCTCACCATCTTCATGAGCTTCATCGCCGTGGGCCTCGTGGTCATGCCCATCGTGATCTCCCCCGCTCTCCTCTGCCGGCGGCCGCGCGACGGTGCCGCTCCTCCCCCCGGATGACTGCTCCTCCCCTGAGGAGCCGCCGCACCCTGCGGAGATCACGGAGAGCAGAAGAATGGCGAGCAGCATGGCCGGCACGGCGGCTCTGCTGGAGCTATAGGATAAACCGGTCATGGCAGTTCGAATGCTGGTATTGGTGGATGAAATCATCGGAGTGCCCCTCCGCTGGCATAGTCGAATTCGATGCGAAGGCGCTCGGCACGGTGCAGAGCCTCGATATACGCCCACTGCGTCTCGATCAGCCCCGCCTGCGCGGCCAGCACTTCCAGATAGGTGGCCTCCCCCTCCTGGAACAATCGCAGGGCGATGCGCACGGCCTCATCGGCCTGGGGGATGCTCCTGCCGGTATATTCCTGGAGCTCCTGGCGCGCGATCCGGTAGCGGCTCCCGGCCGAGCGGAGCGTCGCAAGAAGATCCAGGCTATCGCGCTGGAGTTCGGCCGCGCGAAGCGCCGTCTCCGCCCTGGCCGCGCGGTCGGGGCCATCGGAGAACCAGCGCCAGAGCGGAACGCCGAGCCGGATCGCCCCCCCGTAGAATCCCCCCTTCCCATCGGCGGTCTGGAGGGAATATTCCAGGCCGACGGAGGGATAGCGCTCCGATGCGGTAACCTCCTCGGCCGCACGCGCGGCCTCCACGCCCAGCCGCGCCGGCGCCAGCGACGGATGCTCCGCCGCAAGCCCCGCCTCCAATTCCGGCGGGAGCGGCGGCACTCCCCCCAGACGCTCCGCCACGGCGATGGATTCCGCCGCCGGTGCCCCCATCATGGAGCCCACAACGGCGGCGGCACGGGACAGCTCCCCCAGAGCGGCCAGACGCCGCCGTCCCGCATTGGAGAGCGCCACGCGGGCCTGCAACGGCTCCAGCGCGGTGGTCTCGCCGAGTTCGCGGCGGCGCTCGGCCAGAGCCGCGAAACGATCGGCCAGAGCCACGGCGCTATCGGCCAGATCGAGCAGCGTCTGCGCGGCCACCAGATCGGCGTAGGCCACGGCGGTGCGGGAGAGAAATTCGCGGCGCAGAAGATCCCGGTCGGCCTCCGCCCGGCGGATCAGCAGATCCCCCAGACGCCCCTGCGCGGCGTAGCGCATCGGCAGATCGAACGACTGCCCGACCCCGAGCGCGCTGTTCGCCGGCCCGGAAAGCCCCGGCGATGGGGCTTCATCGACGGTGTAGAAGAATTCCGGCGAGGGAAGAATGCCGTATGATGCCCGCTCCGCGCGGCGCCCCTCCAGAGCGGCTTCCCCCCTCCGGGCCTCGGGGGCAACCCGCTCGGCTCTGGCGCGGAACGATTCCAGCGTCAGCGGAGTCTGCGCCCCGGCGGCCTGCGGGATTGCAAGAAGGAGAGCCACAACCGCGGCAGCCCCGGCGGAGCCTGGATGCAGGCGGGGTCCGGCCGGACCCGGCGGCTCACGCAGATCATCCTTCTCCCGGTTCTGCGGCCCCGGCACGGTGTAGTCACCGCCGGCCCAGTCGTAGATGATCGGCAGGACAAAGAGCGTCAGCAGCGTGGAGGAGACCAGGCCGCCGATGATGACCATCGCGAGCGGGCGCTGCACTTCGGCGCCGGCACCCTGCGCAAGGAGCATCGGCAGAAACCCGAAACCCGCAAGCGCCGCCGTGGTTATCACCGGGCGCAGACGCTCCTCGGCACCGGCCAGGATCGCCTCCCGCCGTCCCATTCCATCCCCCTGGTATTTTCTGATCGCGGCCACCATCACGATACCGTTCAGCACCGCGATGCCGAACAGAGCGATAAAGCCCACACCGGCCGAGATAGAAAACGGTATCCCGGCCACGGCCAGCGCGGCCACCCCGCCGATGATAGCCATCGGCACGCAGAGAAAGATCATCACCCCGAGCCGCACCGACCCGAAAGTCTGGAACAGCAGCAGGAAGATCAGCGCCAGGGCCACCGGCACCACGATCGCCAGCCGGTCGGATGCGGCCTGAAGGTTCTCGAACTGCCCGCCGTAGACGATGTTATATCCGGCCGGCAGCTCTACCGATGCGCCGATCTTCTGATGCAGCTCCTCCACGAAGCTCTCCACATCGCGGCCGCGCACGTTGGCCTGCACGGTAACGAAGCGGGAACCATCCTCTCTCGATATCTGCGCCGGCCCATCCTGCACGGCAACCTGCGCCAGCGACGAGAGCGGGACGCGCGCTCCCCCCGGAGCCACCACGGTGATGGCACCGATGGCCTCGGCGCTGCTGCGCGCGGTCTCATCGTAACGGATCACGACATCGAACCGCTTCTCCCCCTCGGCCACCTCCCCGGCCTTCGCCCCGCCTACCGCGGTTTCCACGATCTCGTTGATATCCTGCACCGTCAGACCGTAGCGGGCGATGGCCGCGCGGTCCGGACGGATAAGAAGCTGCGGCAGCCCGGAGGTCTGTTCCAGCGATACATCCTCGGCTCCACTGGTTGCCCTGACGATCTTCGCAACCTCGGCGGCGATGGGGCCGAGCACGGCGTAATCCTCTCCCACCACCTTCACGGCCACATCGCCGCGCGCGCCGGCGATCAACTCATTGACCCGCATCTCGATAGGCTGAAGGAACTGCACACCCACGCCCGGCACCCGCTCCAGCCGTTCGGACATCGCCTCCACCAGCTCCTCCTTGCTCCGCCCGGTTCCCCACTGGTCCTTCGGCTTCAGCATGATGAAGATATCGGCGAGCTCGAAGCCCATCGGATCGGTGGAGATCTCGGCGCGTCCGGTGTGCGAGACCACGGTCTTCACCTCCGGGAAGCTCATCAGCTCCTCCTCAACCCGGGTGGTCATCTTCTGCGATTCGCTCAGCGACACCGACGGAAGCCGGATCAGATGCATGGCGATATCCCCTTCATCCAGCCTCGGGATGAACTCCCCGCCAAGCCTCGTAAAGACGAACACCGCTCCGGCAAGCAGAACAGCCGTGGTGGCGATGATGGCGCCACGATAGTTCAGCGTCCGGCGCAGGAGCGGGGGATAATGCTTTCGCAGGAAGGTGATGATCGGAGAGTGGCGGATGCGTCCCTTGCGATTCAGGAAGAGCGAGAGCATCATCGGCACGTAGGTGACCGACAGCAGCAGCGCGCCCACCAGGGCGTAGGCCACCGTCAGGGCCATCGGCCGGAAGAGCTTCCCCTCGATCCCCTGAAGGGTGAGGATGGGAAGATAGACGACGATGATGATGATCTCGCCGAACTGCGCGGCCTTGCGCACCTCGGTGGAGCCGGAGTACACCAGCCGCCGCATCTCGGTATCGTTCAGCGGCAGGCCGCCATTGCGGGCGAACCGCTCCTCCAGCAGCCGCAGGCAGTTCTCCACGATGATGAGAGAACCATCCACCACCAGACCGAAGTCGATGGCGCCGAGCGACATCAGGTTGCCGGACTGCCCGGTAAGGAGCATCATGATCCCGGCGAACATCATCGCCAGGGGGATCACCGATGCCAGGATCATCCCGGCGCGAAGGTTCACCAGAAACAGGAGCAGCACGCCTATCACCAGCAGCGCCCCCTCTATCAGGTTGGTAACCACCGTGGAGATGGTGCGGTCCACGAGCGCCTCGCGGTCGTAGTACGGCTCCAGCACCACCCCATCCGGCAGCGACGGCTTGATCTGCTCGATCCGCTCCTTGACCGCATCGACGGTAAGGCGGGCGTTGGCCCCCTTCAGCTGCATCGTCACGCCGGTCACCACCTCCCCCTTGCCATCGCGCGAGGCGGAGCCGAACCGGAGCGCCGGGCCGATAGCGACCGTAGCCACATCTCCCAGCAGCACCGGCGTGCCGGCGGAACTTGTGCGGATCACGGTGCTTTCAAGATCCTCGATGCTGGTGGCAAGCCCCTCCGAGCGGATCGAATACTGTTCCGCCCCGGTCTCGATATATCCGGCCCCGGCGTTGCCGCTGGTGCGGGCCACCGCATCGAACAGATCGCGCAGCGTGAGGTTGTAGGCCACGAGCGCATCCGGATTGACCGATATCTGGTACTGCCTGACATGCCCGCCCAGGGAGTTCACCTCGGCGATGCCGGGGGTTCCCAGAAGACCCCGGCGCACGATCCAGTCCTGCACGGTGCGCAGGTCCATCGCCGAGAGGCGGCCGGTGGTATCGCGGATCACATAGCGGAAGATCTCCCCCAGCCCGGTGGAGACCGGCGCAAGCTCCGGGCGCTCCGCACCGGAGGGCATCTCCTGTTCCACCTCCCGGAGCTTTTCAAGGATCTGCTGGCGGGCGAAATAGATATCCTCTCCCTCCTCGAACACCACGGTCACTACCGAGAGGCCGGGACGGGAGAGGGAACGAAGCTCCACCACATCGGGGAGCGATTTCAGTGCGATCTCCACCGGGAAGGTGACGAACCGCTCCACTTCCAGTGACGAGAGCGCCGGCGCCTGGGTGAGCACCTGCACCTGATTGTTGGTGACATCGGGAACGGCATCGATGGGGAGACGGGAAAAGGAATAGATGCCGGCGGCTACCAGCCCGAGCACCAGAAGGGCTACCAGGGCGCGGTGGCGCAGGGAAAACGCGATGATCGCGTCGAACATTGCATACTCCTAGGTGGGTTCATGCTTCGATAAACGGCATGGCGAGCCGCCGGCAACGAAAACGCGGGGCCGGCAGCATCGAGATCCCTGCATGGCGCGATGCCATGCACCAGATGGAGTTATGCTAGTGGGATGTGATCGGGTGGATGAACCGAGGCGGAGGCGAGCAGATAGACCAGGGCGCTGTATTCCCGTTGCGAATAGATCTCCGGGAGCGCGCGCTCCCCCTGGGACGAGAGCGCGGGGATATGGCAGGGACAGGAGCAATGATCGCAGTGATGCGTCCCATCCTCCGAGGGGGCCGGATCGTGGTGATCCTCCCCATGATGCTCGGCGACGGCGCTCACGGCGGCGTGGGAATTGGCGGCACAGTCATCGGTGCCAACCTCCACACACGGCACCGCCCGCTCGCCGATATAGAGAACGGCCAGCAGAAGGATGACGATGATATGGAAGATGGAATGCCGCATGACTTGTGGATTGCTCCTGAAAGCGGGGGCAAAGATAGTGTTGTTCCCCTTACCCCTGCAAGGGGGAACCGGATTATCCGCGAATCGGCGGAAAGCGGTCTTATAGGCAATCGTCCCGCCGGGATGAATTCCAGCGGGACGGCGCTCTCCTCCGAGCGTATCTACTACCGTACGATGCTCAGTGGAACGCTCTTCTTCCCCGAAGGGATATCGATCACCAGCAGATAACGCCCGCTCGGCAGGTCCGATACATCTATCCGTACATAATGGGCGCCCTCAGAATCCACCCGCAACACGTCCTCCTTCCGCACTGCTCCCAGCAGATCACATACAGTCGCTCGCACCAGCCCCGGCCCCTCCATCCCCACACGCACGTCTACCCAGCTGCTCGCTGGGTTCGGCTGTACAAGGACACCTCCATTGCCACTTCCGGCCTGATATGACACCGAGGCAGGGACTATACTTTCGGCAATCGCGAAAATCGTCAGCGAGTCCCGCCCGGAATAGAAGATCTGCAGCGGACGACGATACAACCACGGACTGCTGGCACTGAAACTAAGACGCAGGCCCAGAACCCCTCCCGGCGCTATCACCGTATCGCGTCTCCAGCTTGTCGGCGTCTGCAGATAGAACCCCGGAAGCACCGTGACCGAGTCGATGCGGATCTCTTCGCGCGTCATGTTCCGGACCACCGCCGTCACGATCGTATCTCTGGTAGCCTTCACCGGCACCTTTCCGAAGTCGATCGCATCGACCTGCGGCACCAGATCCATTTTCACCCCCGAGCCACGCAACTGTAGCTGGTAGCCCATCCCGTGGGCATCGAACTGCAATACCGCCTGATGTGCCCTGGCCGCAGACGGAGTGAAGCGCACTGCGATATCGGCCGATCCGTTGGCCGGCACCTCCAGCGATGTGATTTCGCCTATCAGGGAGAAGCTGGTGGAGTCCGCACCGCTGAACCGCAGGTTCCCGACAAGCAGAGGCCTAGTGTCGGGATTACGGATAACCGCGGTTACGGTGGAGTCGCGGCGATAGCCGTAGGGAGTGTTCCCCATATCAAGCATGGAGATCGCCAGGGTTGGCGGCCAGATGGTAAAGGGGGCATCGGAGACGTCGGTACCGGACTGCGCCCCCTGAAGATCCCAGAGTCGGATAGTGTTATCGCGTCCACCACTGATGATATAGCGCCCGTCCTTACTGAATTCAAGGCAGTTTATGGTAGACCCATTCGCTTTCAGAGTTTTCTCTAATTCGCCGGTTCGTGCATTCCAAAGGCTTATATCACCATCATCATGCAATAAGGCGATCCGTTCGCCATCGCTGCTGTAATAGGCATCACCGAACCCTTTACCGTTATGTGTAAATGTATGCAGTAACGCTCCATCACTAGCGTTATATACATTCGTCTCCTCCGATCCGGGACCGACCAGAATCTGAGCGCCATCCGGGCTGAAGACAACCTTTCTTCGACCAGGCATAGTGAACAATCTATTTCCGGTGGCGACATCCCACATCTGCGCGGCCGCACCACCATCAGAAGCGCCAGCTACTCTGGTGCCATCCGGACTTAGTGCTGCGGCTCGTATGTTTGACGTTAGAGCAATGGACTGCACTTGCTTGCCACTTTGCAGATCCCAGACTTTCAATGTCGCATCACTCTGCCCTAATGTGACGATTCGTCTACTATCACCGCTGAACCGTGCGTAGCTCACATTAGAGGTATGGTTGCCCAGAGTCTTGACATATGCTCCACTCACCCCATTCCAGACCATAACGGCGCCATCCGTGCCCACACTGACCAGCAGCGATCCATCGGGCGTGAATCGAGCATTATTCACGTTCCCGGCAGCTTCGCGTAGGGTATCGATGACGGCCCCGGTTTCCATATTCCGCAGTACGGCGATCTTACGGGAAACCGTTACTGCTACGTTATGGGCGGGACTGGGGCGCCCCCACTTTGCATCCTCTACCTGCCAGCGAGTAGCGCCGGAGTTCCGGTCCTTGACGATAAGCCCCCCCAGCAAGAAGGAATGTGCCATGATCAAACGCTCATCACTGCTATATCCGACATCATAGATCTCATAAGAAGGGCCCTCAAACGCCTGCGGGCCACCGCTGGTGTAGAGAGCTCTCACCAGGTACCGATCCGATGAGTACTGTGGTACACGCCAGGGATGCTGCAATCCCGATGCGGCAGCGGTAATACTCTTCCAGGAATCCCCCCCATCGGAGCTATACTCCAGCCCTACAACCTGGATGGAATCCGCCCCTTCCCAGCGGATGAGGATATCCTGTCCGGGATAGAAGAACTCACCGCCGTTCGGGTAGGTGATGCGGGGCTGGCTGTGTAGGGATGATGCCGCACCAAGTGCAAGCAACATCAGGAGATAAATCTTGGGCGGAAGGCGCATCTTGTTTCACTCCATTATAAGCAACGTTACAACACTCTCTATCTACAGTATCAATAGAATGGTGATTCTATAAGGCGTTAACCTGATAGATCAATATTGAGCCCCTGCTCGACGGAAGAATCCCTGAATGATCTGCGGACGCCCGCGTAAGCGACGCAGTTCTCGGTCGACAGACTCGCGCATCTGCCTGTCAGTCTCGACAATCACATTCCGCATCCGCTATTTGACATAGCCGTGACAGCACTCCTCCGGTTTCAACTCCGGTA
The DNA here is from genome assembly GCA_048594725.1 of Candidatus Kapaibacteriota bacterium. Taxonomy (GTDB): domain Bacteria; phylum Bacteroidota; class Ignavibacteria; order OLB7; family OLB7; genus JAFDZV01. Next base: position 15,890 of record JBMDXA010000053.1, on the reverse strand, counting down.
CATACTCCGGCAGCCACTCCAGCTCAATTTATCCACGAGAATCGAGGTAGGCCTTCACCAGACACGAGCGGCTAAAAAGCTAAACCTGCCAAACAGCTAGGCTCTTACTCGGATGATGCAAGCATCTCCAGAACATCCTCCCATGCATCGGCCTCTTCCGGCTTCAATGGGCGTACTCCTTTAACTTCACGCAGCATAGCATAGTACAATGGAGACTTAACCTCAAACCTCTTCTGAACCTCTTGCTGGCACATACAATATTCGCCATCGATAGCCCATATTGAGACTATATAGTGACCATGATCTATATACACTACAAGCTGGGTAGGTTCTATGGAGTCGATCTTTTCAAGATTTTTCGATATTAGCGACTCATACTCCGACATCGCTTCCGGTCCTACGGATTTCCGTACATCATCCTGGTTAAACCAAATAAAATCCGGATATCTACAACACTTGATCAAGTAGGGGGCGATATATTCTATTCTCTGAATATATCTAACCGCACCGTTCCTAAACATTTGTGATACCAGTCGCACACCTGGGCCAACATCTTTGGCGAGCTGAAAAGACTTTATACTATCCGATGGCATGTATATCCAGTCTTCAGGCGCCCCATTATAGTCCGGCGACACCACTCTCACCCTCATCATGTAACCGGATGCATATTCACTCCAATTGGCAATCCTAGGAGCGACACATCCCGAAACGAGCGCTACCGGCATCAGGCATAGACAGTAGATCAGAGCCGTTAAGACCGCATTCTGTTTTGGTCTGTACATATCATCGAGTAGTATGTGTTTATCGATCCGACAGCAACAATGATCTCCGCCATATTACGGAGCAATTTCCCGAATCATGCCACCGATGCCGGCCTATGGAACATTCCTACCGGAAGCTCAGAAGAACTCTCCCAGCTTTAGATCACATTATCCATATAATACACTGTGAGACCAATTCGGTTACATCTGCTCATCATATTGATTTGTATGGGAAGGGCCGATAGAGATGTGCAGCGAATCTCGCAGTCAATTCACTCCGAGATTCGCGCACTCACTCTTCGGGTCTTCACAACAGGATACCGGAGCGAATACAGGACAGGATCTAATCCGCAGCGATAGTTACCACCATGAAATCATTTACGGATCGATCCACTCAGGCTTGATTCGCTGGTTTGGAATATCAACCGACTTAACCGGAGGAATATCACGCCGATTTACATCTTGATTCTTTGTGGATGCCGTAGGCAAGGCCTTCATAAAAATTTTAACATTATCCATGTTCACAGTAGGGTACTCGTGCACACGGCCTCCCACCCCATACTTCTTATAAGTAAAGATTCCTCCATATTTATTATGGTCTGATTCTGAGCTCATCAATATATTCGGATCATACGTGGTCAGAACATGGCCAATTTCATGAGCAATAGTAGAACCCACCTGTCTCCCTGTGAGGGTTGCATCGATATGCACATAGCTCCACTCTCCCGGAGTGGCTAAATTATAGTACGTTATTCCATCGGAACCGGACATCTGGCTCTTGGGCACACGATCGATTACAGTAGCAGGATAGATCAGAGATCCGGATTCGGTTGAAAGCGTACTATTCCTATTCACCTGCCTGGCGAACTGTGGGGGGTCGTATTGATCTCCATCAAAGGTATGGAGATTGAATTTAAACTCAAGCTTATGATAATCACCTCCATCTGAAATCCAATACCCCGGCCCAAGTATATTATACTCATAATTGAGTTCGCTCGCTATCTGCCCTATATCCGACGCTTTAAACCTTACACTTTGAGGATTATTTGATATAGCGACATAAATGTCAAGCTCTATAATTACCTTTCGGCCGTAGACCTGGTCGCCTAGCGACATAGTTTCAAAGTAGCTGTACCCCTCCAGGCCATCAACATCAATATTCAATATGGGGTTATTGGAACCGAACTGATATGGCGTAAGCATAGGATACGACGAGATCAAAGGATCTACGCTGATAAACTTGGCTAAGCGCGGATTATATATTCTAAATCCGTAGTCGTAGCTGTTACCAGATCCGTTCAGTTCATCATCCTTCTCCTTACCGTTATAACCGTACCTGTAGCCATTACCCGCAAAGCTTCGCCGCGGCTCGGCCATCCCGAATGCATAGCAATTCGTATACGATCTCAGGTCCACTTTAAAATCCGGGCCTGACGATGTGCCATTATTCAATTTCATATCGGACACTACGCCCCGCACATTCCCAAGATGATCCTTCAGTTCGTATTCCTTCTTCGTCAACTCACGCGTATAGGTATCGGTCAGCCAATCCATTGTGTTACGGAACTCGTTCGGATACATTGTCGCAAACCGTCCGTGTGTTTTTGTTCCATCGATCAGGAACTCCGCCAGGGTTGCCGTACCCAGCACCAATCGGCCCCGTGAATGCCCGACACTGCTTTCCCAACCGTGCTGCACAACCGGACTGCCACCGCTCGTCTGCCACCACGGCAACTCAGCCTGCAAGCCACCACCGCCACCACCACCACCACCAGGGCATGATGGCTGGCTGCTCCCCACCCTTGGATTATACACCCGCGGACAGTTGTCGCACGCGTCAGGCACACCATCTCCGTCAAAATCCTCCTGCCACGTATCAACCGTCGTGGAACAACGATCGCAATCATCCGGTATCCAGTCATGGTCGTAATCCAGCACGTGGTCCGGATTGGTCACCACCCAATACTCTGCCGCAATGCAGTCATCTCCAGTACCTCCACCCACTCCGCCAGGTCCCACAGCCTGCTCGTAGATCGCGATCACCTGCTCGTTTGCATCGCGCACATAATACGTAACTTTGCTGTTTGCTTGATTCGCGTAGTCGATGTACTCCTTGCGCACACGGTTTCCTGCGGCGTTATAGCCATAGTAGGTCCGATGATTGATATTGAGATTTCCCTTTTTCTTCCAGACCTGATCGATCTTTCCCTGTACATTCCACTTGATCTGCACTCCCTCCTGGTCATCCGAAATGAGGTTGCCGATCTCGTCGTACTTATAGTTGTCGGACTCCGACTGATTATCGAGATCTTCCTGATAGTTATTGGCCGTAACCGCATCCTGCACACGCCGCAACCGGTTCTTCTGCGCCTGGTAGATATAGGTCAGGTCGTCCATATCCAGCGGATTACTGCCGTTGTCCGAGTAGCCGGTCCGCTTCATGGTCTTGATATTCCCTGCGGGATCGTATGAGGTCTCGGTACGATACTCCGAGCTGGCCGCTGAGGGCCATTGCGCCATCCCTATATCATAGGGACGGAACTCACTCTTCAGCAGACGGTTCAGACGGTCGTATCGGTAGGTATAGCCCACCAACTGCTCGTACTGCAACGGCTGCGGAGGATTTGGTGCCGGGATGATATTGCTCGTCCAGGAACTGATGTTGCCGTTGTAGAGATTTCCTCCCTGCAAGTCTTGAGTCTGGCGGGTGTAGACGCCTTCATCCGAGGAATTGAAGACAGATTGATCGCTCCCCGTCTTCCGCTTGAAATCACCTTCATAATAGCCCAGAATCATACCGAATGCATCCGGCGCATACCGGTTCGTTCCAGATCCGTTCAGTCCGGGGTCTTTGCTCGGATCGAGGCTGGGATGATTGATCCCCTTGATCCATCCCTGAATGGTATAGGTGTAATCGAGCTGCTGGAGACGATCCTCCCCAAGCTGGATGTTCTTCAGAGGACCATGATCGTAGTAGGCATAGGAAGCATCGCGATCCCAGATACTTCCGTCACGTGAAGTCTCCACCTTTATAAGGCGGTTATCACCGTCGTAGCTATAACGATGATGGAACTGGTCGTAGATCGAGGAATCGTAGTGCACCTCCAGCATGTTGCCACTGATGAGGTCGTATTTATAGCCGATATAATTGCCACCGAGCCCCGGCGTCCATTGCTCCATCCACTCCACATTGCCATGCGGATCGTAGCTGTAGTAAGTGGCTACGCCATCGTCATTATGGGTATAGCTTATGCGGTTCTGGAGATAGCGCTGCCGGCGTGCGGAATTCCCCAGATATCCGGAATAGTTCGTGACCGATGCCGAGTAGACGGTAAAGGTACGCTGGCGCTTCCCCATCATGGGGAAACCGGCCGACTCGGCCGGCAACGTGAGATCTGCCGGCACCCCGCTTTGCAGCGGAACATAAGCCTCCCCGCTCTCTATGCTGCGCCCCAACAAATCGTACTTGATATAGGAGAAACGGGGCTGTCCTGGTTTCGCCTGCTCCGCATTCTGGGAAAGGCGGAGTTGCCCCTTGGCATTGTGCCAATAGTTGGTACGCCCCCCATCGGGAGTGATCTGGGCAACGAGCTGCTTGAAGGAGTTGTGCCGATATTTCGTCACGAACTGATGATTCGGATGAGTATTCCGGTTACGCGGGGAAAGATCCGCTCCATTCGGCGGCACCGTACGAACCAGGTTGCCGGCACGATCATAATAATACAGGGTGAAATGATAGAGTGCGCTCTCGTATTCGAGACTCAGTGTATCGCCGAAATCCGACGGCTGCATGCACTCCTGGCGATACTGAAGGCGAATCTGATCCCCCTGCGCATCGATACAGGCGCTCGCCTGCTCCTCGATGATATCACGCAGCGTCTGCGAAGCCTGCTCTTCGCACGTAATGGCCCTGATCTCTATCTGCGGATCGATCACCGGCTCCACCCAGGCAAAGCAGGTGGAGTTCGTGCATGGATTATCGCACAGATCACCGCAGACAATGACGGTGGTTGTATCGTACACTCCACCGCTGAGGCAAATCCGACGATACCCCAGAGTACAAGAGTCCAGTAATACAAATTGCGCGTCGAGAATATTTATCCCTAATGCCAGAATGTGGGGCAATTGCGTTGGACAATCCAAAGAGTTTTGAACGGATCGATCCTCATCCTTTTTCTTGGCCCTAGAATCCTCCCACAAATGACAGCCATCACCGGGTCCAACCAGCTGAGTAAAGAGATTGTTCATGCTCTCGATTACATACTCACTGGATATAGGATTGAACCATCCGGCGCTAACGAGTATTCGCAGCCTCTGGTTAGCCTTCATAACGATGAACTCAGCATAGCGTCCCGGTGCAGCCGGGACCTCGTACAACCCTTCCGGACATTCGTTCTCCCCGTCCGGAATCGCGACCTTATAGGTATAGGTCATCGATTTCTTCATCGCCTCGCGTTCGGCATTGGTGCCGATACTCTCGATCTTCGACGTGCTGCTGTTGCGGGTGATAGTCAGATCGCATCCACCCTCGCAATGCATCACCAGTGCCCATGCCCGGCAATACACCTCATAGAGAGGAATATTGTATGAATTTGCCAGAGTCTTCCCATCAGCGAGATACTTGTCCCCCTCGATCACCTTGCCATCACGGTAATAGGCCTCCTTCACCGACTCGATGAAGCCCGGAAGACGATCCTGGCAGATATTGCGGCAGGAATCCTCCACAGCTTCGGCGTAGGCCTCAAGGCAGGCGTCGCTCTCCTTATCGGGGCAGTTCGGCATCCAGTAGTCGTCATAGCTAGGATCGGTACCAGTGGAATGGCCGGTATAACAGTTGTAGAACTGCTCCCATTTCTTGTTCTCGTATGGGCCTTCAACCGGATCGGCTCCCCAGCTTCCCCGGCTTGACCACGACGGCGTAAGATCTTCGCACTCGGTGGACCATCCGTCACTATACTGGAAATACTTGTAGGCGTACTCCAGATATCCTTCTTTGCCCCCTCCGCAGTAGTTATAAGGACAGTTGGAATATCCTTCGTATTTCTTTCCGACAGCCATCAGAAAGGCTTCCAAGAGGTTGTAATCGTTCTTCTTCTGTGCCGGCAAACCAAGGCCATCCTTCGTCGCGTTCTCCCCGAATCCGGAGACCAGCACCTCCCACGCCTGTAACAGCCGGCCGCAATCATAGCCATCATCGATCATATGGCCGATCATGGCATTGAAAGCTCCCTTATTGTCATTCGACGGAGTCGGGAGTTCATAGAGATCGCTACCGTCCTTCTTCCAGAAGAAGTCGTTCAGCTCATTGCCCCACGTGCTCCATTTGTTATAGAGCATAGCCTCGAAATCAGGCAACGGGTTCGGGCACTCGGCCGCACCACATTCCTTGATGGGAACGCGAAGCGTACAGCACTCTGTTTCGATCAGGTATTCGTTATTGACGATCCGGGTTCCGGGCCGGCTATCCAGGTAGGTGTAGAGCCCCTCCAGATCATTATCATTCAGATAGGCACGGACCGGATCAAGCACCGCATCGAGTTCGCTCTTCAGCGCCGCACGAACCTGGTTGGCATGATGTTCCTCATACCGTACCGACTGCGTCTCGTTGACATCAAGCGGGTTGTTGCTCGTGATACGCCGCTCGACCATATACGTCCCTGCAGGCAACGCCCACGTATCGGTCCATGTCTGCGGCCAGTAATTATCCTCGCCGCAGGCACGGGGATCAATATTTATCGATGCGGACTTCGTGTTCTCGGGATTCTGGAGATCGTGGATATAGAACTCGACCTTATAGTCACAGGTACTGCAATATGTCCCGCACGCTGCCTGGATCTCGTTTGGAGTAATTGAATAACGCAGTGTTACCGATGTAGCCACCGGCAATACCAGCCGCCGCTGGCGCGGCTCGTTCCACACCGTATCGCGCACCACTTCCTCGTATGCCTGCTCCTGTTCCAGATCATCCAGCAGGTCAGCTGAAGCCCCGGCGCCCGCGGTCTTTACAAGACAGGTTGCAAGCGTATTCCCCTCCTTGGAGATATACTGAACGGAGATCACCTTGTTCGGATCTACGGTGAAGATCTTCTGTACGCTCTTGGCGTCGGGCGCTTCATCGCCAAACATGGCTATCAGCTCGGGATCTGGGGCGGTGCCATAGAGATTTTTGACGGTCCGGTCGTCCACGGTCAAGGTGGCGGGCTTCAGGCGATGAACATCACCTGCTCCGGAACGTTCCTGAGGGTGGCCAATGCCATCCGGATAGAGTATCGTCCTGGAGAAGGCATACCCGTCGGCATTGGGCACCTGGATATCATTGTTGAGATCGGAATAATATCCATGAACGCTGCCGTAATTCAGGCTATTGGGCTCCTTGTAATTGCTGGCCCTCGTGCCACCGCTCGCAGCAGCGGCATCGTAATCGAAATTTAAAGCCGTATAGGGTTCCTGCACACCAGGAGAACGTTCATGCTTGAGGAACCCCTGGCGGTAGCCGAACCCTCCCTGATTCACCGGAGCAGGGAGCGATACCAGAGTGGGACGGCCGCTGAAATCGAGGACGCTCTGTCCTACCAGAAACCGGCTGGCTTTGGATTGTATCCGTGCCTGATTCTGCTTGGGCTGAAGGAGAGATGTCGCATAGGTCATCTTCTCCCCAACGCGCGTCCCCTCGGAACCCTCGGTAAAGTTTCGTGAATATATCCAGTTCAGATTTTCGTCGAAGCCATTATAAAAGAAAATGCTCGGCGCGACCGCGGCATCCATCCCTGGTTTATTGGTCGCACTGATGGTAACGGTGACGCCATTATTCAGAGAAGCGGACCAGACACCCCAGTTGCGATCGTTGGCAATGGCGCCGGGGTAGAGGTTACCAATGGGGCGCACACGCCAGGCATAATAGCCGCGCCCCTCCGGCAGGGTAAGCTGCACGGTTTTCGCGGAACTCCCCACCTCGTATGACAGCGCCTGGCTCCAATCCACCTTTGTAGTAATATCAGTCTCGCCGGTTTTCGCCGGATCAACATTGTAGAGCCGGAGGATCTGGAGCTGATAGTTCGGAAACTGATCGGCACATCCTTCACCAGGATCGATGCTCCACGCGAACGGCACCGGATTATAAGAAACGATATCTCCGGTAGAGTTCAGGACAACAATCGGCGCAGCAGGATCTGAAATCTTTCTGGGATCGAACTTAAACTCCTCGGTATAGCCGACATCAAGGCGGATATTATCCTCAAGGTCGGTTGTTGGCAGCGATGTGAGATAGATGAACTTCGCCGTGATAGAGAATGATGCTATATCATCATAATCACTGGTAAAGTCCACAACCTTTAATTGCTCCGGCTTCACCTGCGGAGGGCCAAGCGAGGGAGTGAGCATGGAGATTTCAAGCGTGCAGAGCTGGGTATAGACAGGGGCGCCCAGAGGAGAGTTGCCGGTTATCGAAACCTCCACCCTGGCTATGAAATCATTGTTCTTCGCAAATTCATAGTCGGTCTCCCCCATCTTCAGGCGCACCAGCAGTTTCGCCTCGCGGATATTCCGATCGGCACAATAATTCGGTGCCGGATCTTCCTTGATGATAAGAAACTGTGGGACCACACCATTTATATCACCATGATGGAAGGTGGTCTTGAAGATCTCTTCGGTCGTACTCATCGGAAGCACTGCATACTCATCATCACCATGAGCCTGCTGCACTTCCGGAGCCTGCGACGTTGTAGCCACCCTGGACGTATCCTGCTCCTGCGCGCGCAACGTTCCTGCGGGAGCAAGAACCCCTGCAACCGCCGTCAAAAAACCAAGTATTAGATTACGTATCATAACAGCACTATTGATGAGATACGGCCTGAAGTGAAGAACGATATCGCCAGCGAACTACCGGGTACCTTTGCGCCGGTTGTCCAGAACGGTATAGTCGCGATATCTCGGAGCAAGAGATCCCCGGGCATCGAAGAACATGGAGTATAGAGGAGTAACGAATGCATCTGCGCGATAGTCGTAATCGACATCATTCACCTCCACCTTCATCCACTCCTGCTCCATCCCCGGAATAAAATTGTATTCCACCATATCTATCGATTCTCTTTTAACATCCGCAACAATGGTCACGGCAGAAACAGCATACACCTTTTTAACCTTCTCATGCATCTGAAGCACGAACCGCTGCTTCTCCCGGCCATCGCTCCCCTTCATGTTCGTACATTTGGTAACCGTGCATCCGGTAAACAGGCTGTCCTGCAGCGCACCGATCATCTTCTTCCTCATATCACGGCCGCTGTCGGCTGATCCATCATGGATATAGAGGGCTTTGCTGGCAGGAACAATGGTAAACACTTGTTGTGCATCCTGATAGACTTCCATCTCATCGGTTGTCATATGCATCCGGTCTCGGCTCATAAGCAATCTGACCTTGGATGAGATATTCCGGGTCTTTCCAGCACGCCTTGCCCGGACATCGATGGTATACGACATTGAGTAAACTTTTCCCTGCGGCGGAGGTTCAGCCATTTTCTTATAGAATCGCCGCACTTCGGCAAGGCATTCCTGATTGCTCTGGGCATTGGCCTGCTCTCCTGCAACGACAACCATTGCTCCCAGCATGATCAGCAAACCCAGGCCCCGCATCAATAAGCTGAATGAAGGCTGCCTCAACGAAATCGCTCCGCTATAAACGTGTTGTAGAGATCTCATAAACATTCAATACCCAGTTTGATAGCTTTCTGCATCGATACGATACAGAAGCCGCATATGGAATCATCCCGCTACTGGCAGTCGGCCTATTTCTCTTCGTTCTGAAGCTGACCTTCAAGCTCTCGCAGCTTTTCCTCCGTAAGGCCCAGCTTCTCGCGGATCAGCCGCATCTTCTTGTCGTAGAGCACACGCACCTCTTTTTCGAGAGATTCCTTCTTTACGGAAGATTCAGCTTTTTCGCGCATCTGCGCCAGCCGCTTCATCTCTTCATCGATATGCTTTATCTCTTTGAGAAGACGCACTTTTTCGGCTTCGTCCACGCCGGGAATTGAAATCTCCTCAAGGCGATCGGTACCCAGGAATGTGGTATCTCCCAGCCAGGAGAGATCAAGGTCCGGCATCAAACTTCCGGCAGCCTCCAGATCATCCATAGTGGGGAGTTGCGAAGGGTCCTGTCCGAAAATCTTGGTCTTCGGTCCATCAGGCGAAAGCTCAAATTCCAGGACATCGGCATTGGCCTTCATTCCCTCTCCCGGCCCTCCTCCGCTGGCGGATTCCGCTCCAAGCCCAGACGCCAGCATGGCCCCGTTCATTCCCCCGCCATACTCTGCCTTGAAGGCGGAGACAGAGGCATTACGATCAGCGAGAGGGGTATGATAATGCGTCTCGGCAACGGTCTTCATCCCGCGCTCAGTTTCCTTGATGGTGCGGATAAGCTTACCCTCGCCATCATATTGATAGAATTGGCCGAAATGCTGGTCATCGAACGTTGCGGCAAGGCGAAGCCAGAACGGATCGTAGGCGTAGCATATCATCTGGGCATCCAGAGGCTGCACACGGATATCATCGATCCAGAGCTGATCGGAAGTTCCAAGCTCGTTCGCAAACGAGATGGTGAACGTCGAGTTGATGGTAGAGGACGATAAATTGCCGGTATTCAGGCGATACAAGGTCCACTCCCCGGTCTGGGCTACCGAATCAAGAGTAGCCGTGGTAGTGAAGGTGCTGAATGACACGCTGATGGGAACCGCCGGATGGCTGGCCTCGTTCTGATATGTTTTCTTGACCCAGAACTGTATCTGCATTCCCTGATTTTTCACCTGCTCCGTTACCGTAAAGGGACCCAGTTTAGGGAACGGCTCCTCACCTCCGAACAGATACGAATAATAACCGGAATGAGCAGTCTCACTCGTATTTCCCTTTCCATCCTCGAAGCTCTCGAAATCCACTGACTCATACCGAGCGTTTTTTGCCACCAACTCGGGAAGCATCTGTTTATGTGCGAAACGCACGGCACTATAGACACCAAGGATATCCAGCTCCTCGACCGGCTCCCCCGAAGGAGAGAAATGGGTTATGGTGCTCCCCTTTACCCACTTCGTCCCATTATTGGCATAATCGCTCTTGAAGTTATAGAGCCTGAAGGCATTGGTAGTGGTCCCTGAATCATTGATAAAAACACCCCCATTGGAATAGACACGAGAATTGGAACCGAACTCCGAATCCGATGAAAGAATGGAAGTACGATAACCATAGTTGCTTTGCGGACGCCATTTCCCCTGCTCACCACTTTGATATACGCTGCTGTGATTGGGAGGATAACCATAGTGATTAGGATCGTATGACCACTCATCATCATAGGTCTGTACCGACGCCGCGATGACATTATCCATGGTCTGATAGCCAAGCACAGAGGGGCAGAGCGGCAGGCAGGTCACCTCCTGCCGTTCACCCGTTTCACAAGTAACTCCGGTCGAATAGTAGAGCTGGCCGTTCATCCGGTCCAAGCAGAAAGTACCTCCCGTCGGAAAAACGCTCTCGCAGTATTGCTCCGAAGTCTTTGGATCCATCAGCTTCACAATCTTCAGGGTATCTTCATAGGAACATTCCGATGCGTCGTCATGGATCTCGAAGGTAAGCCAGCCATTGTGGGTGAGATTGAAACGGCACCACCTGTTATATGGCCCCGGCTCCTCGTTCAGGACATAAAAGTCCTTCCAGAGATCCGCATTGTTGATATCGACATCTGCGTCTGTTCGAGTGGAGCCAGCCTTGGAATCATATCTGCGCTGGCAGGCAAGAGGATAGGTATCAAAATCCCATCCGCTGCCATTCTTCGTGGCAACCGTTACCTCGAGAGCATACCATGCAGCCGCAGTGTCAGGCCGAATGGAACCGGGAGGGCCAAAGGACATATCATTGGAATATTCCTGGGTACGGACAACGAACTTGATGCCGGCCAGAGCAACAGGAAGAGTCTCATCCCATGTCGGGTCGCCGGTCTGATCACGAAACTGAAGCTCCCATTCGATAGGTCTGGCAAAGTTGCTGTCGAGACTGACTCCCGGGACGGCTTCCATATAATGGGCGATAAACGACATATTGGGGCGTACCACCCTGAACAGATCCTCTCCCTTTACAGCAGTCCCCGCTATCGGTCCATCAACCATGTCGAATATCGTGTTGAGGTAGGAATCGTCCTGAAGCGCGGGAAGTACAGTAGCTTCCATGCCGGGCGTTATCCCGGTGGTTCCCATATAATACTTCTGGGTGGTGACGGGCGTATTCGTGCTTGGGGGATGATATTCGCCGGCAGCAGGGTCCTCCCAGAATTCGTAGCCACCCAGGTTATCATAGAAGTGTTTTCCCCGGTTATGAAACATCATACCATTGAGGTAACAAGGGAGTATGTGGGAGTTATAGGTCAGGGCTCTGTCGCGCGGCGGCGCGTCGCGAAGCTGAAGAGTAAAGGTCCCATCATTGTTGTACCTCAGCTTCAAACCGTTGGGATAGAGCTCGGGATTTACTGATTCACTCCAGATCCTCTGGCAACCATCAAATCCCTCGATAAGAATATCCCGATCTCCTACATAGATATCCTGAGATAGCGTTGTCGGGCTTAGCTGCTGCAACGCGGTATTCAGTCTATCGACAAGGATATCATAGTTGATGTATAATGAACCGGATTGACAGTACAGGTGCCCGGGATTCGCCGCCATAAGGACTATCAGGCTTAGGGCCAGGAACATACGGCGTATAGGAGATGACGGAATAGCAGGTGCGGCTACCTCCCTCCGGCCTCCGCGTACTACTGCCCCATGACGGCATAAAGACCAGCCGAACATTGATATATACTTCATTGTTTTATAGGGTCTATAATAGGCTGATGCAGTACGAAATCGTTATTGGACTGGGAAATTGTTCACTGCCGGCATCGACGAATAGGTAACAATGCTTCCGGCGGCAGCCGTCAACTGATTGGTACGGCCGCTCCGGATAACCTCCACATTCACCTCCTCGGGAAGCAACGTGGTTCCCACGTCGATAGAGGTCGGAAGAAGCTCGATTCTGTTTCCCGCGATCTTGCCCACCTGATACAGCCCACGGTATAGGGTTCCGGCCTTCAACCGCACCAAGTCACCGCTGCTGAACTTCGCCATCGTAGCAGCGGCAATGCCGGGCTGCTGGAATTTGAAGTTCAGATAGTGCCTTGAATCGTACCACTTTTCGATCGAGAGGGTACCGCTCTCGCTGTTGATGACGGTTCCCTCGGAAAGCCCGCGCTGCCCCATCGATGGATATTTCTGATACGCCGGAAGGGTATAGGAATAATATGATCCATCGTGCCCACTGGTTGACAGCGGCAGAACAAGTTTATGATAGCCATCGGTCTCTCTGGTGAGGATAGGCTTGCCGGTCGCTGGATCGAACCCTACATAGTCGGTCGTATGCCAGACCCCATCACGGTAGACACGGGTTCCCTTCTGGATGGCAGGGAAACGAAGGATCTTGGAAGTCACATGAGTCCGGAGCCGGCTCTCGCTATAGGTGATATTGGGATAACCGGAAATGAACGGGATGGGCAATAGGCCGGCGATTCCAAGGCTGGCATCAACCTCCACACTACCATCATTCATTACATCTTCTATAGACCTGCTTTCAAAAACAACTTCCTCTTCCTTGCCCGGATGTTCCGGAAGGATCTTTCCTATCCCATACATCATCGGAACTTCTTCTCCCGGAGCGAAATATTCGAATTCCTGCCCCGATACGCAGACAGCCTTGCTCAAGTCGGAATAATCACCGGCAAACGAGCGGATACTTTTCGGCTGGCCATGCATGCTGTTGATGATGAAGCGATAGCCCTGCGTAACCCAGGAATTCGTTTTGTGATAGGTAATCAGCCCCATCGGTATATTCGGGAACCAGTTCTCGGGGCCCTCTATATTCGTATGCAGAACGCTTTTACCAGGTATATGGGGATTTACATCCCCCTGATCGAAAGGAAACTCCCTGGCAGTATAAAATTCAGTGACCTTGAAGCCCGGGTTAGTGGCGCCATTGAAGATATTCTTCGTAACAACGCGACCATACGCAACCGAAGCACCAGGGAGAAGAGACTCCCCAATCGGCCCTTCGAACTGTTCCTTGTCTTCGCCGGATATGATTTTCTGGATGGATGTCTGTCCTTCTCGTTTCGCGAGATAGGTAATCAACGTATTCTCCTCACGCCCGGTCGAGGGTTCATTCACAGCCACCCCACTGCTCAGACCCTCGCTATCCTGGTAGAGATATTCACTGCCGTACAAGCTTGCATTGCCGGCACCATCCTCTGCTCCGTGATCATACATCAGGAGGCGCTTCACACGAATCCCACCTCCCAGCTTTGCGCCAACCAGCGGAACCCGCAGATACGATTCGGCAAAATTGACGAACTCGGCCTTGCAGGAGGAAGTGATAAACAAGTCGCTGCCGACCTTTGCCAGAAGCGCCATCACAAGCTGGCTCGCCTCCATATCGCTGGAGATTCCAACTCGGGATGCCTCACAATCCTGGCCGAAACGGAGGTTGCCACTCTTCGTGGTTTCAAAGAGATCCTGGCAGACTTCCTGCGGCGAGTCGTATGCTCCGCCGGGATCTCCTCCCAGATCGATATATAGTCCGTTGGCATCCACATCCACATTCTCAACGTCGATATAACCGGTAATGTACTCGGTCAGACAGTTGGTGAAATCCGCCGTTTCCCCCTGAAGGGGAAAGAGAAACTTGAAGTAGATCTTTTCATTGGGGCTGCCATCATCCCGGATGAAGTGTTTTTTAATCAGGGCCTTCAGCTCCTGCAAGGTGGGATCAGCGGAATTATCCGTGTGGTCATCCTTGATTCCGAGATCCTGGCTGACGTTCAGATAATATTTTCCTGTGGCCTGGTACGGCTGTTCGGACTTAAGCGATATCATTGCCATTGCGGGACGATCCTGCACGAATCGGTAGTCGTTCTGCTCATACTGAACCTGAATCTCGCCACCAGATGGAAGTCTAATCGTCTTCAACTGCCATGCGGCGGGATCGAACGCTTCGCGGTCAGGATTCTGATCCACCCAGTTCTTGAACTTCTCGTGCCGGGTGCCACCGCCACGCTGGTAACTGCCCCAGCGGTCAAGACCGAACTGATCGTAATCAGGATTCTGCTCCTCGGGTGAAAAGGCGTTTCCATAACTGATGATCGGCTCATACATACGCTCTACATCGGCCGGGAGATCAGCATAGTCGCTAGATTGCCTGTATTGATATCCGAAGACATAGGGAGCGATCTTCGCGCCTGTTACCCCATTGTACTCGAACCAGATTTTGCGCAGGGTCAGCTTACCATTACGGATTTCATCGTCGTCATTCTTGTCAGCGGTGAACGATGCATTGGGAATGTTTTTGCACAGCGAGTACTGATACTGGAAATGAACAGTCTGAAGAAGCCGTCCCGGCTCACCATTATCACTCTTGGCGTATAACTCGATCCGGTCCAGATTTTGGACGGGATTGGAGGCAGCATTCAGTTCCTGCAACTCTCCGGCCGCTGCTTCTTTCTCCGAATGATTGGCTTGGAACCCATCCTCGCGTGCGCTGGTAATAAAATGGGCCACATGAGTCTTGGTCTCGATCTTGTCGAGGTAATAGATTTCCTTCTCCCCTGACATCACGCCTCCTACATCATCCATCGGATCGGACAGGGAACGGCGCTCATAGAGAAGCCCCGTATACGGGATACGCCACTTATACCAACTGGGCGACTCTTCAGATTTGTCTTTGGTACCGGCTGTGCGCTTATAGATAAATTTCGTATAACCACCGAAGTCATCAGAAGTCGGACCATTATTGGTGCGATCGATGTAGTCAGGAGTTGTAATCTCGGTCAGAAGATGAGTTGTAGCATAGGGGGCATCGCGTTCTTCCCCGACCACCACCTTGGCATTCGATTGGTCCACAAAGTTCTTCGCGATATAATTTTGTTCTATATCACTGGAGGAAAGGCCATCCAGGCCATACTGGAGGTTCTTCTCATTACGCGAATAAACCGGCAGACCATATACATATCGCATACCGGTCTCGTTGACGATCTCGAACTCGCCGATCCCCTTGTTGATATCAGCATTGTTTCTG
>JBMDXA010000052.1:0-26438 GCA_048594725.1 Candidatus Kapaibacteriota bacterium | reverse complement strand
ACCGCTGGAGATCGTCCCGCAGAGCTCCGATCTGAAAGGGTCGATCTCTCTGCCGGAGCCCGCTCCCGGCACCGGCGGCACGGCCGGTATCCGGCTGGTGATGCCGAAGGGCACCACCGGCACGCTCTACGAGCTGGTGGCCCTGGTGCTCCTTCCCGATACACTCGAATCGGTACTCGCACTGGATTCGATAGCCGTCCCCGGACGGCCCGATATCCTCTTCGCGGCCGACTCCATCCGTCTGATGAGCACGGAATTCTGCGATGCCCAGGGGCGGATCATCCGTTTCGATACGCTTCTCAGCTTCGCCAGCAAGCCGAATCCGGCGTCGCGGGCAACGGTGTTCGAGTTCTCTCTGCCGGCCACCGTGCAGGCCCGCCTGAGCATCTACGATGCGGCCGGAGCCGAGATGATGCGGCTGGCCGAGGGGCTCTACCAGCCCGGGCGCTATGCCATTCCGTTCGATGCCTCCGCTCTAGCCAGCGGCAGCTACTACTGCGTCCTCTCGGCAGGACGGTTTTCGAAGACTCTTATCCTGCGGGTACTTGAATGATGCGTCCATTTGCCGGCATCCCGATCGCTCTCCTGGCTTTTCTGGCAACCGCACATGCGCAGCAGGAGGGGATATCATCGGAGTCCGCTGCGGCCGAGCCCTACCTGGAGATCGGCGCGGACCCCGTAGCGGTGATGACGCTGCCGCTCGGCTCCCTGGAATCGATCCGTGGCAGCGTCCCCTGTTCCCCCACGTTCGCGGCGGCACCGAGCGTGAACCTGGGAGCGGGGCTGCGCGTGAGTTATCTCCTGAGAGGCGATACCCTCTCCGGCACGCGCCCGTTCCTGCGCGCCATCAGCCTGGCCGCGGGCTATGATGATCTCTCATCGCGGTTCGTCTCCTCGCCGGGAGAGCTGGAAGCGTACGATCCGGTCAACGGCCGGTATACCGGGGTGCGCAGCGAGCACACCGCGGAGTTCACGCTCGGCTACCTCCGCGCGGCGCTGGAGGCGGAGACAAGGCTGGGCGATGATATCATCCTCCGGGCTGGCCCCGCCATCGGGATTCCGATATCCGGAGAGGCGCGCGAGCGCGAGGCGATACTCTCGCCGGAGAACGCAACCTTTCTGGATCGCACCCAGGAACGGGAGATCCCGGAGGGAACCGGAGATCTGGATGCTCCCGGGATACGGATAAGCATCGGCGCCTCCATAGGCTACCGCCTGCGGCTGGGAGAAAACATCTTCTTCGAGCCCAATATCGGCGCCGATATCGGCCTTACGAGCGTGCAGCCATCGTGGACGCCGCTGCTGGTGCGCGGCGGCATCGGGATCATCTACGCATTGGTACCGAACCCCGAGCCGGTAGCTCCGCCACAGCCGCCCCCTCCCCCGCCACCGGTTGCCGAGCAGATACCGGAACAGCAGAAGGAGATCCCCTTCACCGCCGATCTGCTGATAGAGGCCACCCCGCCGCGCATACCGGTGGAATTCCGCAGGCAGATCGTGGCCCGCTATGTTCCCCTGCTGCCAGCGGTGTTCTTCGATCCGAACTCCGCCGCCATTCCGGAACGATACGCGCAGCTCGCCCCTCCGGGAGAAGCTCCGCGCGGGGGGCAGGCCGACAGTTTCGACGAGGCTGTCAGCTCGGCCGGGAATGCCGAGCGCGCCCATCACCAGACGCTCAATCTCTTCGGAAGCCGGCTGCGCCGTTCTCCCGGGGCGCGCATCACCATCACCGGCACCACCGGCTCCGATGAGGAGAACCGTATGAAGCTGGCCGGGGATCGTGCCAGCGCCGTGGCGGATTATCTGGCGGATGTCTGGGAGATTTCCCGGGAACGGATCGTCGTTCGCTCCCGGCTCGATCCGTCGATCCCCTCCAATGCGGAGTACCCCGAGGGACGGGCCGAGAACCGGCGGGTGGAGCTGGAGTTCAGCGATGAGAGCATCTACCGCCCGGTGCAGCTCCGGTCGGTGGAGCCCATCACCGAGCCGGCCGATATCCCGTTCCATCTGGAGGCCAGCTCCCCTCTCGGCATCAGCCGGTGGGAGGTGAAGGTCGCGGGCATGGACGGCTCGCCGCTGGAACGGATCGGGGGCGACGGGGCCCCGCCGCAGAACATCAGCTGGGAGCTTACCAATGCCGACCGCGAGAAGATCCTCTCCACCGGGTCGGCGGTCTACACGCTGGCGGTCTTCGACAGCACCGGCCGCTCGGTGCTCACCAGGCCGCAGGAGCTTCCGCTGCGCACCGATACCACCATATCGGTTACCAGCTCGGCCGACAAGCCTGACAACGCTGCGGAGTTCCTTCTGGTCACGTTCGATTTCAACCGCGCCGATCTCACCCGCCGTGGCCGCCAGGAGCTCAAGGCGATCCTCGACCGTATCGGCCCCAACTCCCGCGTGAGCGTCACCGGCTACACCGACCAGACCGGCGATCAGACGCGCAACATCGCGCTTGCCACCGAGCGCGCCCGCCGTGTGGCATCGTTGATGCCGAAGGGAGTAGAAGTGGAAAGCCGTGGCGCGGCACCGGAGGAGGCGCCGTACAACGGGGATTCGCCGGAAGGGAGATTTTTAAGCAGAACGGTGCGGGTGGTGATTGCCAATCCGAAGTAGAAACGGTGCCGGCCGCTGGCGGGATCGGATCAGTCAGTTGCCGGAGGATCTCTCGCAGGCAAGGCTGCTACGGCACCATGCGCCGCGCAGCCTTGCGGGTGTTCACTGGCCGGGCTCGTTCTCGAGATGACACGAATGATGGGCCGCTCCTGGCGGAGCTTCCAAGAGGGAAGAGACGGGACGTTGTTACTACAGATCGGTGCCCCCTACGGGGGCCAGTAAACCGGGACACTCACCTCAAACTCTCTTAACGCAGCTTCTCGGTGTTGTCGTGGAGTTCCACCGGTCGCCCCCTGCTGCTACCACCTCGCACGGAGTCAAGCTCCGCGCGAACAACCCTCAGCATCTCATCAACCATATCCGTAGGTACTTAAGAGGGAAGAGACGGCACGTTGTTACTACAGATCGGTGCCCCCTACGGGGGCCAGTGAACCGGGACACTCATCTGGAACCCTCTTTACGTAGCTGCGCAAAAGCATTCCAGGACTCCGATTGCACCCCACCTCCCTGGTTGTCATTGCGTGCGAACACTACTGATAATATCAGCAAACGTATCCGTAGGCACGTAACTACTAACAAGGCCCTGGCAGCCTGGTCCACTCATCCCACAACTGGCTACGGAGCCCGCCAGTGCCGGACATTCATCCGCCCCCTATGGAAACAAGGATCTCGCGCTGCAGAGCGGTTACGGTACACGCGCACGAGTCCCCTCAATCTCACCGCCCCCGCACCACCACCGGCATGGTTCGCGATATGCCATCGGCCTCCAATCGGATGAAATAGACACCCTGCGCCATACCACGCGCATCCCATTGGTATTCGTGCTCTCCTGATTTCAATGTCGATTGTGCAATAACGGCTACCGGTTCCCCCAGACAGTTATACATCTCCAGCCGCACAGGGCCCGCGGCCGGCAGATCGAACCCGATCCGTATATCCCCCTGCACGGGATTGGGCCAGACCTGGAGGAGCCCATCCACTCCGGCAGGAGCCATCCCGGTTGCGCCGGCGATCACCCCATCGATCCGCCATGCCCCTATCCCCCCTCCGCTCCCCGCAAGGGCAACGCCCGAACCATCGTTCGCTACAACCATCCGCGACCAGACATCCCCCGTACTGCTCCCCGGTGCGTGCGGAAGCGATGAACCATAGCGATAGAGCAACTCCCCGGAGCGGGGATCATGCACCTGGATGGCGTCGTCACCCCGGATGGCGAATATCAGCCCTCTCTGCCGGCAGATCGCAACCGTTACCGGGCCCTCCGCAAATGCCTTGATGAAACGGGATGCCGCCGAAGCGATATCGATCACCCGGATCTCCCCGGTGGAACCGCCCACAACCAGAGAACGGCCATCCGCAGAAAATGCTACGGACACGGGATCGGCCGGCTCCGGAAACGTTTTCAGCAGCATGCCGCTCTTCAGATCCCAGAGCAGCACATGAGAATCTGCCGTGGCGGCCGCGGCCATCCCCCCGTCGGCGGAGAGGGCGAACCCCATGATGATCCCGGAGGAATCGCCGAAAACGCCGGTCAGCTCCCCTGTGGCGACGTCCCAGCGCCGCAACGGAACGCCGACATCGCTGGTGAGAACCGACCCGCCGTCCGGCGTGAAGGCCAGAAAGAAACCCGGGCCGGCGATAGAGTCGGTGCGAGGCGGGCCGAGAGCGATACGCCGGGTGATCTCCCCGGTGGCGATATCCCAGAACAGTATCGAGGGATGCCGTCCCCCGGCCCCCTTCTGTGTTCCGGCCAGATGGATTCCATCGGGAGAGAATTTCAGGTCGCTCACCACCGACTCCGCGCCGAGCAGCGTGCGGCCGGGGATTCCGTTCCGCGCATCCCACAATCGTACCCTCCCGTCATCTCCGCTCGTCGCAATCCAGCGGTCGTCGGTGGAATAGGCCACCGACCACACATAACCGGTATGGCCGATATCGAAATCGCGGATATAATTCCAGGTGCGGGCGTCAAGCTGGTGGGCCTGGAGCCCCTTGCCGCCAAGCGCCAGGTACCGTCCGTCCGGGGAGAACTGTACGGCCGCGACCCGCGTGTTGAAGTACAGGATCTGCTCCTGCCGGCCGCTGGCGAGATCCCAGAACCGGGCGGAGGAATCGCTTCCGAGCGTCACGTTTACGAGCCGCCCATCCTGGGAAAGGGTGATGGGCCTCAACGGAAGCTCCCCCTTCTCCACAGCGGATGATCCCACCGGCAGCGACCGGATCACCGCGCCATCGTAGAGCCGGTGCACGCGCAGCTCGAACGACGGCCCATCCTGATGGAGCGCCAGCAGGGAAGCTCCATCGGCGGAGAAGATGAACTCTTCAGGAACAAGGCCCTCGATAGTATCGATGGCCGTCCCCGTCACGGCCGCCACGACCACTCCCGTGCTATCCACCCAGGCCAGCCGGCCGCGGTCCGGAGAAAGAGCGAATCCGGTTCCCCCCCGCCCGAACGCGCGGACGAACCTTCGTTCGCTCAGGCTCCACAAACGCACCGGGCCCCTTGTCCTGACCAGGAGCAGGCTATCGGAAACAAAGGCGATCTGCGGCCGCTCCGCGTACGAGGGAACCGTCTGGAGAATCTCGCGGCTCTCCGCGTCCACCAGGCTCACCGTCCCGGAAGTTCCGGCACACGCTATCACCGTTCCCCCCGGCGAATAGGCTATCGCAGCGGGATCGCGCAGGGATACGGCTCCCTGAATCTGCCCGCTGGCCGCATCGGCGAAGCGCACACCCCAGACATAGGCGAAGGCCAGCTCCGTACCGCCGGGAGAAAAGGCCAGGGCATGCCGGTACGGCCCTCCCGGCTTTCCCCAGAGCAGATCCAACGGCTGCGAGAACGCCGCGGTGGTGCAGGCAAGTAGAGCAGCCCAGATAACAGGCAGTATCCGGATATTCATCGGCTTCTCCTCTTCAATAAATCTCAATGCTGTGCAGGAGCCCTGGCGGACCATCAACATCAGGCGGAACACGCGGGAGAAGGTAATAGAGAGGTGGCGCGGGTCAAGGGAAAAATTGGTGGGGACGGGGGGATTTTCGATTGGCGATTTTAGATTTTCGATTAAGGTCGGCCTTAATCTCCAGCACCCCGGCATCCGGGCCGGATGCATGTACCGCTTGCGAGGTCGCAGCGGCCATCCCACATTTGCAGTCGCAAGCGATTTCCCCCGAACCTCAATTCATGCACGCCCTCATGGAACCACGCCTCAGTTTCGTCACGCTCGGCGTCGCCGATCTGGAACGCTCCACGGCATTCTACCGCGATATACTCCAACTGCCGGTGGTGCTGGCCGAAAAAGAGGTCACCTTCTTCGAACTCGGCAGAACATGGCTGTCGCTCTATCCGCGCCATCTTCTGGCGGCCGATGCGGGAGTTCCGGCCGGGGGAAGCGGATTTTCCGGCTTCACGCTCGCCCACAACGTCCGCTCGGCCGAGGATGTGGATGCACTGCTTGCGGAGGTGGAATCCCAGGGAGGGACGATCGTGAAGCGAGGACATAAGGCGGACTGGGGAGGCTATACCGGATATTTCGCCGACCCGGATGGTTTTCTCTGGGAGGTGGCATGGAACCCGCATTTTCCGCACGTATAAATGCTGATGGAAAATACACCGGAAGCGCGCCTTGCACGGGCACGGCACAGCCTGGATGGAGTATCGGTGGGAGATGCCTTCGGCGAAAGATTTTTCGCTCCGCCCGGCGTTGCCGAGGGGTTGATCGCCGAACGGGCCGAACCGGGGGCACCCTGGGAATACACCGACGACACGTTGATGGCGCTCTCGGTATTTTCGGTGCTGCGCCTGCACGGGCATATCGACCAGAAGGCGCTGGCGCTGAGTTTTGCCGAACGGTATGATTATACGCGCGGTTATGGTCCGGCCGTGCATCGTGTGCTGCGAGGGATAACAACCGGAGATGAATGGCGGGAACTGGCCGCAAGCCTGTTCGAAGGACAGGGCTCCTACGGCAACGGAGGGGCGATGCGGGTTGCACCGCTGGGAGCATATTTCGCCGATGATCTCCATGCGGCCGTGGAGGAAGCGGCACGCTCGGCGGAGATCACCCACCTTCACGATGAGGCGATCGCCGGAAGCATCGCCGTGGCGGTGGCGGCGGCACAGGCGTCCCGGCTGCGAGCTGCGGGGAGCAGACCCTCTCACCGCCAGTTTCTCGATCTGGTTCTCCCATTTATCCCGGAGAGCGAAGTACGGAGCCGGGTGCGCCGCGCCCGCGAGATTGGAGCGGAGGCCTCCCCCGGCTTTGCCGTTGCGGTGCTGGGGAACGGCGTGCTGGTATCGGCACAGGATACGGTGCCGTACGCCCTGTGGTGCGCGGCACGATGGCTCGACAACTACGAGGAAGCGCTCTGGCTGGCCGTTGGCGGCCTTGGCGACCGTGATACGACCTGCGCCATCGCCGGCGGGATCGTAGCCGCATATACCGGCAGCCAGGGGATTCCGGCCCGATGGCTGGCCGCACGGGAGGCATTGCCGGAATGGGCGTTCGCGTAAATATCCGCTTCAATAAAAATCATTGAATAATTCGATCATCTCCATATAGGGAGCATATGCATAGTTACCGATTTCAAAGATGACGCTATGATACCGGTTTCCCCTTTTAATTTCCATTAGATATCGAGCCCCGGTCAGGCTGCCATACCTTACGGTATCGCATTTCATAAGATCCTTCATCTCCATCAGATCCCACTTCCGTACGTAGGCTCTGACCCGTGAGGCAGCCTTACCGGAATTGATATATTCAATTGATTCCGGGCCGGCTCGATGCTCGATACTCATCTCCCCTCCCACCGACGCAACTTCCAGAATTGATTCGGGCGGATGGCCGTCCTCCGGCCCCAACACTGACAGGTACATCGGCGACTCGTAAAACCGCACTACGTAATCACTATCTTTCAATGGTATATCCTTTAGACTGGGCAGACCGAACCACCGGCTCAACCGCTCCATGCTCTCCCGTACGGAAAGCGTGTAGGGGTCCGGAGATAGGGCATGGCCCGGCACTACATCGCAATCGAATGGGATGTCATTGTAGATATGCCTTGCCTTATAGGCGATGATCCGCTCCCTGGATGAAGGGCACGCCAGTATCAGGAGACAGCACAAGAATGGAAGAATATTTTTCATACGTGCGGAAATCATGGATTACATTATTGAGGACCGGAAGGTAGCGGCGCGCAAGAAAGGAACAAATGAAAAAGGGGAATACCGGGTGATAGTTCCCGGCATCCCCTTTTTTCGGGTCGGCCAATAGTATACGGAACGCTCTCTGCTCTACTCGGTCCGGAGCACGGTGCGCGTTACGACCCGGCCGCCGGTCTGCGCGGTCACCACATAGGCTCCCGCCGGAACCGCATCATCCCACCGGAGACGATGCTCCCCCGCCTCCATGGGCCCATCGTGCAGAAGTGCCACACGGCGGCCAAGACCATCGTACACGCACAGGCGTACTGTTGAGGACCGTTCCAGCACCAGCGCAACCGAAGCCGCGCCGCGAGCGGGATTGGGCACCACATCCAGCGCCATCTCCATGACATCATTATTCCGGGCCGCCGAGGCGGGACCGAATCCCAGCTCGGCGAGCGGACGGCGATAGAGTCCGAAATTGCTTCCCGGCTCCACGAACGCCTGGAACAACGCATACAGATAGCCATCATGAATCGCCATCTGTGTGGCGCTTCCGTTCTCGGCCAGGAGCAGTCCGTCGCTTTTTTCACTCCAGGTAACGCCGTCGTCGGCGCTGGCAAAGACCTTGTTGTTGGAGGTGAAGAGTATCGAGGAGCCTTCGGCATGGATGATCGATTGCAGAAGGATCGATACGCCCGGAAGCCCCTGCACGCCGGCGGTAAGTTCGGTCCAGGTGGCGCCGTTGTCGCGGCTGCGCCAGAGCTTCCCGTAGGCCGGAAAGAACCCGACGGTGCTATGCAGATAGATGCTCCCGTCGGCCGCAACGAAGCCGCCGGAAGGGCTCCCCTCGGCCTTGCCGATAACATCCGTCCAGGTGGCTCCGCCATCGGTGGAGATATAGGTGCCGGCGCCGGTGCCGTTGTAGCCGGTGATAATGGTATTGCCGCGCGCGTGCACGAACGTCAGGTCCTGCGCGGGAACGCCCAGGCTGGTCCAGGTGGTCCCTTCATCGGCGCTCATCAGAAGCGCTCCGCGTTGCGTGGCCGCATACAGGCGGGCGTTGCTCCGGTCATAGAAATAGCGGGTGACATTATAACCGGGATCGGCCACGATGCTCCAGGTGCGTCCGGCCGCATCGCCACGATAGCTGGCCTTGCCGCCGAACTGCATGATAAACCCATCGCCGATCGCGGCCACCGCACGCGCGCCTCCTCCCCTCTGGAACGCGGTTTCCCAGGTGCTCCCGCCATCGGTGGAGCCGTAGACCTTCACCGGCGCGGTAGTTTTGGTGACGGTGAGAAGAATGGTATTCCCCCCTATCGTGAAGTCGCTGTGATACCACGATTCGGGAGGGCCTAGAAAGGTCCATTGGGCGCGGGCCGGAACGGCGGCCAGCAGAATCAGGAGTCCAAGAAGGTAGCCTGTACGCATCGCGTTCGGAGTTAAGTGGGCGAGAGAGAATTGCATGGCGGGAACTTAGAGGGCGGATTGATGACCGGGAAGCCGGAATCGAAGAGATTCTTACCGGGGAATGCGAGATTCGACGATGGTGGATTTACGATATATTTGCACGAACATACTCCGGCATCAATAAAGAGACCATATGAATCCCAGGGTTGATGAATATCTGAGCAATGCCCGGCAATGGAGGGAGGAACTGGAGCAATTGAGAAGGATACTTCTCGGCTGCCGGCTGACCGAGGAATTGAAATGGGGCTCCCCCTGTTATACGTTCCAGGGGAGCAACGTCGCGATCATAGGGGAATTGAAAGAATGCTGTGTGCTCAGTTTTTTCAAAGGGGCCTTGTTACAGGATAGCGAGGGCATACTGGACAAGCCTGGAGAGAACACGCAGTCGGGGCGCGTGATCCGGTTCACCGATGCTCGCCAGATCGCCGAGACGGAGCCCATCCTGAACGCCTATATCCACGAGGCAATCGAGGTGGAGAAAGCGGGCTTGAAGGTGAAATTTAAAGCCACGGAGGAATTTGCCATCCCCGAGGAATTTCAGAACAGACTGGATGAAGTCCCCGCCCTGAAAGCCGCATTCGAGGCGCTGACGCCGGGGCGGCAGAGAGGATATCTCCTCTATTTCTCCGCCCCCAAACAATCCAGAACCAGAGAATCGAGGATCGATAACTATATGCGGCAGATCCTCGATGGGAAGGGATTGCACGATTAGAAGATCCGCTTACCGTAACCATTCCCGGATCTCAGCCCGGAGGATGGTTCCCGTTCGTTACGTACCTACGCCCTGGCTCCCAGCGGGGGCACCTGTAGGTGTTGCCTATCTGTAGCAATACCTGATTTCCCTCATCTTCTTCTCCCCTCCTCCGGAGCCGCAGCCAGCGCCGGATCGAACGCTCCGATCGAGAGCACAACATCCTTTTCAATCAGCCGTGGCGGATTGGCCCCATAATGGGCGATGATATTGCCGAATCGTATTTCCACGCCACTCTCCAGCACAAATTCTCCTCGTGACTCATCCGAGAGGAAGGTGATCGTTCCATCATCATCCGGAGGAAAGAGCGTAAGGCCCGGCACCGTCTCCGATTCCAGTTCCCTGCAACAGAAGGCTATACCATGCTCGGAGAGCCCCTTCTCGACCGTCTCTTTCCCCGGACGCTCCCTCCCCTTGAATAGCCAGGAGCTGAGCCGCACCCGGCGCGAACGCTCCCCCGGAAATGGGATATGATCGCACCAGATCAGATAGAGCAGGCCGGTCTTCTCCTGAAAATGAAATTCGATATCGCCGTATTTGCACAAACGAGTTTCCAGATTCCCGGCCCCCGCAACATCCGGCTCGCCGAGCAGGGCAAGCACATCATGACGGGACATTCCGAGCGCTACGGGACCGAAACGGCCGGTCCTGCAAAACTCCACGATGCTGATATCGAGCCTGTTTCTTTTCATCGGCCGGAATAACGGAATTGCTTGAGACAGGGATGGTATGGCAATGCTTCTACTCTATCACGCGAAACTCGGGATGCCGAAACCACCCCCGCAGGAATTCCGCATCGCAGACATGCGCGACTAGAGCGGGTTTCAGTTGAGTGTGACGTAACGCTCGTCAGAAGAATGGGCCGCTCCTAGGGAGCTTCCGAAGAAGACACTAACACCATAGCTACAGACGGGTGCTCCCTACGGGAGCCAGAACCGATCAATTCAATTGAAAACTGCTCTAAAACTCCTCTACCGCAAGTGGAAGGCTTCCAAGGTCGAAAACAACGCTATGGACCTCCACCTGGAACCACTCCCGGAATGTGATATAATCCCGCATGCGGGGCCAGAGCTCCTCCTCGGCATACCACTCGCGAAGCTGGTCCTCGAAAAATACCGGGTAAAAATGGAGCACCGCCACATCGGCATCCTCGCGAAATGCGATATCGTCTATCAGATAGCTGCTGCAATCATCCTGAATCAATTCCAGATCGACCGGGTGTTCATCGGCGGCGCGATGGGTGTTTACCCAGTCGGCGAAGGGCTGCTTCGGCTTGACGACGACGACGGCGCGATTGACGGTGTTCATGGTGTAGGCTGGCTGTATCGAATGTCGTTGCACACAATAGTTCACGGCGATCTGTTCATCCTGGTGTTGTACCGCAGCCGGAAGCGCTGGATACCGCCGTGAGAGCAGGGGCCGTTATGACGGCCAGCGCAACCCGAGGGGCTGAAACTCGCCGGGGGCGGCATCCTCCGGAAGAGGGCCGACCGAAAGGCTGAGGAGAAGATCGGCACCAAGAAGAATTTCGCGAAGCTCCTCCTTCACGGGCCGGATACGTTCGAGATAGTCCGGACTCAGAGGAAGAGCCCCGCGCCCTTCCCCCAGATTGATCTGCAACTTGCCATCGGCTTCCTCGACAAGGCCGCGAAATACCGCGTACTCCGGTTTCCCCTCAGTATTTTCTCCGCTCAGCAGCAATGCGATAGAACGCCCCACGATCTCGGCTATATTCATACGCTGTATGGAATTATCGGCGGCCCGGCTTCAAGTACGGCATTCATCATCACTCATCAGACCTTTTCCCGCTCGAACATCGACCCCCGCGCGGCCTCCTCTCTGGAGGAGCAGAGCGTGGAGATGGGGCCGTTCACCCTGAGGGTGCCGCCGGCATCGGAGCCGGAGGGGAGATCCTGCACGAACGTGCCGCCCACCCAGTTGATCCGAACCGGAACGCCGTCGCGCAGCTCGAACTCCCGCACCACCGCGCCGTCGTGGATTTCGTAGACCAGATTTCCCCGCCGCATCAGAAGGGTTTCGCCGAGAATACTTCCCACCCCCTCCATCACCGCGATATAGGTAAGCTCATCCCCCATGATTCTGAGAAGGAGCGGATAGGCGGAGGTGGGGAAATGGCTCGGGGAATCCAGACCCCGCGTGGTCCACTCGCCGCTGCCGATCCGGTAGGCGAGCACGCGAGCGCCGTCATGACGGAAGGAAAATGGTGTGCGGCAGACCTCTCCCCCGCTTACGAACGCCACATCCATATGGAACGTATCGCCATCCTCGCTCACAGTATAGTAGCCGGCGTTCTCCGTACCGAAACGGAAGTCGTAGAAGAGCTGGTTCATGACTGAAACGGAATATGATGAAGCGGGGCCCGGGATGGACCGATGCTAAACAGGAGAAGGTAGCAACAGGAACTGAGCCGAACAATAGAGAGCGTACTGAAAAGCCCCGGAGAGAGACAGATCCCTCCGGGGCTTCAGGTTGCCGATTACGGTATACGACTGTCCGGCAGAACCGTTACGCCTCCACGGCGCGGCTGTCGGTTCCCTTGATCGCCTCCAGCATCATCTCGGCCACATCGCGCACCACGACCTGCCCTTCCGGGTCCTGCGACTTGATGCCGTCGTTCATCATCGTCATGCAGAACGGGCATGCGGTGGCAACCACTCCCGCACCGGTGGCAAGGGCCTCGTCGGTACGTTCGATATTGACGCGCTTGCCAACGGTCTCCTCCATGAACATCTGGCCGCCGCCGGCGCCGCAGCAGAAGCCACGGCTCTTGTTGCGGTCCATCTCCACCACCTCAAGCCCCGGGATGTTCTCCAGCATGGCGCGGGGGGGCTCGTAGACGTTGTTGTAGCGTCCCAGATAGCAGCTATCGTGATAGGTCACCTTGTGCTGCATCGGCGTCATGGTCTTGATGCGCCCATCCTTCACCAGCGAATCGATATAGGCGGTATGATGGATCACCTCGTAGTTGCCGCCGAACTCCGGGTACTCGTTCTTGAGCGTATTGAAGCAGTGCGGGCAGGTGGTGACGATCTTCTGCACGTTGTAACCGTTCAGGGTCTCCACGTTCATCTGCACCAGCATCTGCGCCAGGTACTCGTTGCCGAGGCGGCGTGCGGGATCACCCGTGCACTTCTCTTCGGTGCCGAGGATACGGTAGCGGACGCCGGCAAGCTCCATCAGCTCGGCGAACGAGCGGGTGACCTTCTTGTAACGGTCGTCGTAGCTGCCGGCGCAGCCCACCCAGAAGAGCACATCCAGATCCTGGCGCTCCTCCTCGGGGGTCTCCTCCATCGTCAGCACATTGGTTCCCTCGCGCCAGTCGGCGCGCTCGGAGGCGGAGAATGCCCAGGGGGTGAAGTTGTTCTCCAGGTTCTGGAATGCCGGCTGGATCTCGGGCGGGAACTCGGCCTGCATCATCACCAGCGAGCGGCGCAGATCGACGATGGCCGGCACATGCTCGATCATCACCGGGCACTCCTGCACGCACGCCATGCAGGTGGTGCACTGCCAGAGCGCCTCGGCGGAGATGTAATCGCCGATCAGGGTCTTCTCCAGCACCGCGTTGTTCTGGCTCTCCACCAGCTCGGGATTGGTGGCCGCCCCCTCTCCCAGCGTGGCGGGCTGCTTCTCCCCGATGAGCCACGGGGCCTTGTCCATCGTACGATGATGGGTCTGGATGATGATCTGCTTGGGGTCGAGGATCTTGCCGGTGTAGTTGGCCGGGCATACCGACGTGCATCGCCCGCAGTGGGTGCAGGTCATGCCGTCGAGAAGCTGCTTCCAGGTGAAGTCCTCGATATCGCTGACGCCGAACTTCTCGGCCCCCTCCTCCTCGAAGTCGATCTTCTTCAGCGCGTTGACCGTTTCCAGCGCGCCGAAATAGACGTTCGGTACCGAGGTGAGCACATGCAGGTGCTTGGAGTACGGCAGGTAGTTCATAAAGCCGAGGATGGTCACGATATGCAGCCACCACATCGATTCGAACACCGCAGACGCGGTTGCCGGATTGGTGAACAGCGGGTGCAGCAGCATGCCCACCGGGCGCACCGCCCAGCTGTATTCCTCCCCGGCCCCTTCGCGGGCGGCGTTCATCAGCAGGAGCGATCCGACGATGGTGGCGATCAGTCCCAGGATCAGCGTGGCGTCGCGGCGCTCCGCCTCATCTCCCTGAAGACGCTTCACCTTGGTGACATAGCGGCGCCAGAACGCCCAGACCACCCCCACCAGGATCAGCACGCAGAAGACATCCTGCGAGATGGTCAGCAGCGAGTAGACCGGCCCGAGCCAGTTCAGATGAGCCCCCGGAATGAGACCTTCCAGTACCGACTCTATCACCGCCGCCAGAAGCACCAGGAAGCCCCAGAAGATGGCCGCATGGATGGCGCCGGCGATCGGCTCGCGCATCAGCTTCGACTGGCCGATAGCCACCACCAGCACGTTCTTGATGCGTTCGCCGATGTTGGTAAAACGATTCTCCGGCTTGCCCACCTGGAGATAGCGGATGAGCCGCCGGACATTCCAGATGATCCCGCCGAGCGCGGCGAGGAAGATGATCCAGAAGAGTATATGCTTCATAAGGATTTGAAGTATCAGAGAAGTGCTTACAGCCTGACAAGTTACATTTTCGTACGCTAAGTGGAAAAGCGGCGAGAGAAGATGTTACATCCCAAAGATACGGCCACGAACCGCCATGCGCGCAATCATCATGCCCGGGGAGAATAACGCCCAGGCGTCTTGAGTCCAGAAGCCGGAAGTACTGCCGGGGTTTCCCGGCACCGTTCACGTCCGGCTCCCTGCTGCCAGCCACATCTACATACCCACCCCTTACTATCCGCCATCCCCCGGCTTTATCGCGGCCATCCTGCTCTGTTTGATCTCTTTTCCCGGCGACGATCTAAAAAGTAGGAATTACGCACGAAGGACCCCTAACGTGGAACGGATTTAGGTAGATAGGTTTTCTTACATGCTATCTACGCTGCAAGGGATAAGTTGGCGCAACCAGCCGGTGATATTCATCGTCTGCCCTGGCGGATATGTCCAACAATCGATGGTGTAACGTATGCCAGCCCGGAAATCTGTTATCGTACTCGGCTCAGGATTCGCCGCAATCACGTTCCTGAAGCGTATCGACCTCCGCTATTACGACGTTACCGTCGTCAGCCCTCGTAATCACTTCCTGTTCACTCCACTTCTCCCAAGCACAACCGTCGGCACGGTGGAATTCCGAAGCATCGTCGAACCGATCCGCAGAACACGCGATGGGGACGATTTTGTGCAGGGCACCTGTATCGCGCTCGACACGGAGAAACGGAAGATCACCTGCCAGAGCGTCGATCCCTCCATCCAGTTCCAGCTCGATTACGACATCCTTGTGATAGCCGTGGGGGCCTGGAACAATACCTTCGGCATCCCCGGCGTAAAAGAGCACGCCTATTTTCTGAAGGAGGTGGCCGATGCCCGGAATATCCGCGAGCGGGTGGTGGACTGCCTGGAGCGCGCCGCCATTCCCGGCATCGATCCGGCCGAGCGCGACCGTCTACTGAACTTCGTCGTTGTCGGAGGCGGCCCCACCGGCGTGGAGTTCGCCGCCGAGCTGCACGATCTGTTCGAGGAGGATCTGGAGAAAACCTACCCGCATCTGAAGCCGTATATAAGGATCACCTTGTTCGAGGCCGCCAAGAATATCCTGAACTCGTTCGATGGCGATCTTCAGGAATATACCGCGCAGCATTTCAAACGCCAGGGGATCAACCTCCGGCTGGGAACGCCGGTGGAAGAGGTGTGCGAGGATCATCTCAAGCTGAAAAATGGCGAGATCGTCCCGACCGGGTTGATCGTCTGGTCCACCGGCAACGGCCCCACCGGGTTCGTCAAGGCGCTCCCGTTCGAGCGCGATCGCTCCGGCCGCCTGCTGGCCGACGATCATCTGAGAATGCCGGATCATCCGGAGATCTTCGCGCTGGGCGATTGCGCAACGATCATCGGAGCCTCGCTGCCGCAGACCGCGCAGCTTGCCATGCAGCAGGGAAAATATCTTGGAACCCTGCTCAACCGCGAGGCGAAGGGGAAAAGCATCGATCCGTTCACCTTCAATAACCTGGGCATGCTGGCGTATGTGGGAGAGAGCAAGGCGCTGGCCGATATCCCCAAAGCCCGCCTGCACTGGCGCGGCATCCTCACCTATTTCTTCTGGCGCTCGGCCTACCTTACCCGCCTGGTCACGTTCAAGAACAAGGTGCGGGTATTTTTCGACTGGCTTACCACCTCGTGGTTCGGACGGGATCTGAGCAAGTTCTGAGATGGTGCGATGGCAGCGAATAATCGCGCGAGGGAGTGAAGGAAATTGGAGATTTCCGCCTCACTACTTCGCGCGATGCATTTCAAGCGGAGCCGAAGTCCGCGCCAACATCCAAGCTATCATTCCGAGCGCAACGAAGGATCACATTGTTAGGGAAAATAACAGCGATATACGCTTGGACCACCACGATGCATTATCCCCGGCGGCCGGAATAGCGTTGCCGCAGCCGCCATTATCCTGTACATTTGCGCCCCATTTACTATTTCTCAACACCTGGCTAGTTACTTCATGCGTTCCACTCCCTGCCGCCTGCCGGTTCTACTGGCGATACTGGTCTCCATATGTTGTGCATCCTGCTGGTCCTCGAAATTCGTCAGCATGGAGGCCATACCGTACAATGGACGCACGGTCACACAGACAGTCAATCTTATCAGGAAACCGCTACAGCTTGTGCCGTTACCGGAAGGCGATGTCATGATAATGCATGTGGCATCCGACGACAATATCCAGATCCAGCGTCTGGATGATTCGCTCAACACCGTCTTTCAGTATACCACTCTGCCCGGCGACATGGATCAGAAGCCTCTCGGCCTGATCCGCCACAAGGATATGCTGCTGCTGTTTGCAGGCGAATATGATGGCAATGATTCCATGTATGTCATTCTACGGCATATCGCTACTGCGGACGGGACGGAGCGGAAGAGAGATACCATACTCAGATTCATCAAGGAAGCCGGATCGTCGGTCAGAACCGAGTTCGCCATGGTGGCATCGCCGGACAGCTCGAAGGTACTGGTTTACAACTTCGACATCGCGCCGGAGCGGGCGATGACCCGACTACCGGTATTTGCGGATGCCATGCTCATCGATCTTTCTTCGGGAAGGTCAAGCTCGTTGCGCTCTGCAGTGCCGATGCCGGCCGATCTGCGCCAGGCCGGATACGATGACAACGAGGCACCAGCCAGCATCGTCTACCATGTCATGCTCGCTAACGATGGCCGCACGTATTTCACCTTCCCGGGCCCGGACGATGCACTCGGGATGACCTGCATGAACTTCGAGCAGCAGACCAGCAACACGATCACGGCCGGCATCCGAAGCTCCGCCTGTGTATGGCAAAAGCCGCAGTTCTGCCGCCCCCATGCCCTGCTCGACGTCAATGGCGATCTGTTGCTGGCAGGACTCGATTATACCGGCAAGAAGAAGCTCGCGGGCATATCGGTGGCGAGATTCAGCGGGAGATATTCCTCCATCGATCAGGTGAAACATCACTCGATCGATACGGCAGCCATTGCGGGATCATTGCTGGAGGATGCCGACGAAAAGTTCATCACCGTAGCCATGGTCCCGAACCCGGTTACCCGTGGCTATACGGTTCTTTTTCAACAGGAAAAGCAGGATGAATATAAAATCATGCATCGCAGCTACATAGGGTATAAGAGTGACTTCGTACCACCTTCCTCACATGATTGGGATCGTTTTTTATATGGAGATATCTATGGCATCGCTTTCGATGAGACCGGAGAGAAAGTGTGGGAGAAAAAACTGATATGGAACAAGCTGTTGATCATAGCACACCGAGGACCTCATCTTAAGGTGGAACAGGCAGGGGATTCCCTGGCAATCACCTATCTCAGCATGACGAAGGATGATGAAATCTCGGTTAAATCGGCAACATTCTCGCAACGTAACGGCACTGGTTCCGGCACGGGTCCGGGTGCACTCATGGTTACGGTGGGAATATTCGCCTATGTCGATCTTTCCCGATCCTTCTTCTACAATAGGCGTAATTCCGTACTTCTTGTCGATGGCACGATGAACACCGTCCCCCAACTGGTTCGCGTCCATTGATATTAGAATAGCATAGAGACAGGCCCTGCTCCGGCAATTCGGAACAGGGCCTGTCAATTCAATAGACCAGGTTACGTAGAGATATCATCACAATGCATATTCGGTGGAATGGCTCGCGGTAGTTCAGCCACGGACAGCGGACGAAGGCCGCGAACGGACCACGCACCATTCCCCGATAGGTAGCCGGTACCCGCCCGGCACTGCATTTCGTTAGCCGCTCTTACCTCACCAGCACCAGCGGCACGCCGGCGGTCTTCCCTCCGGCTTCCATCCGGAAATAATAGGCTCCCGGCGCCAGGGTACGCCCGTCCACCGTGGCGAGGTGCGAGCCGCCATCGGCATCACCATCGGCGATGAGGGCAACCTCGCGGCCGAGCGGGTCGAGCAGGCTGAGGCGCACATGCGAGCGCTCCGAGAGAGTATAGCGAACCGTGGTCCGGTCGCTGAACGGGTTGGGTCCGGCCGCCTCGCAGCGCAGAGAACCCATATAGATTCCGTCCGGAACGGCCGATGCCGCCTGCTCCAGCACCATATGCTGGACCGTCAGCGGGGGAACCGTATAGCTGAACGTTCCGTTCTCGGTGATGCCGGAGACCGTTCCCATCTGCCGCACCTCGGGGTTTGCGGCATCGAAGCCATAGACCTTCCCATCCTGGAAGCGGTACGGGGTCCTGAGCGTGAAGCTGCCGGAGAGCGGCTGGTCGAAGCTCTTGTTCATCACCACCACATGCAGCCGCCCCCGGTCGTCCATCGCCGAATAAATGGAACTGTTCTCGGCGTCTGAGGTGGCGGCGCCGGCGCGCCGATCGCCGAACGCGGAGTTCAACCCGTCGTAATTACGGTAGATTTTATAGGCGGAGGAAACATATCCCCCTATCTCCCCCCAGTAATTCGACATATAGACATCGTACCGGCCGAGGATCCCCAGCACATCGGCCATGGCGATGCCGCCGGAGATATGATTATCGCCGCCGTAATTGATTTCGGTGATCGCCATTTTCGTCCCGGGATTATAGCGGTCGATGCCGCTTTGCAGGCGAGGCAGCAGCGCGATGGGGCTGAACCACTGCCCGATCCAGCTATCCTCGGTATAGGAGGAATCCCAGAGCGATCGTGGCGCCTGCATGCGCGCGCGCGCCACATCCGGATCGCTGTTCTGGCTGAAGGCGATGCGGACCTTCCCCCCGTTGCTGGCGGTGCCCTGCGCTTCCGGATACCAGTGCACATCCAGCACGTCCAGCAGGCGCTTCCCCTCGGTCTGCGATGCCTCCCGCATCTTATCGAGATAGGCATCAAGGAACCAGGCATAGGTGCTGCTGTACTGGTTCCAGTCGGGGGCCTCCTGAAGGTTCACATATGCGGAATATCCGTACGCCACCGGCCCGAATATCTCCGCCTGGGGGTCAACGCCCTTCACCGCCTTCGAAAGCGATATCCCCTTGTTTATCACCTCGGCGCAGGTAGCCTTCCCCGGATGGATGCGCGGATGCGTGCTCACCCAGAGCGCCGGCTCGTTATCGATGCAATATCCCCGCACGCCACGGGCGGAGGAGGCATTGCCATATTTTTGCACCAGCATATTCACCGATTCATCCACGTACACATAATTATCGTTGAGATCGGGAGTGACGGAGAAGGGAGCATTTTTCGCGAAGCGCACCTCCGTCCACCGCGACGACGGCGCGGTCTGCCCTTCATTCACCGTACCGTTCTTGTCGCGCGCCACATATCCGGCGGCCGGGAGCGTCAGCAGCGAATAGGCCGATATGGCGAGCGAGCTGTCGTGAAAATCGGTAAGGGCGATGCCGGGGACATTCTGCACCGATTCCGGGAGAAACCGGGTCAGATAATTATCGCTATGATGGATATAATCGCTTCCGGCGTTCGACGCATTATTCTCCCAGTTATATCCGGTCAGGCGGTTCCCTCCGAAGCGGCGCGCGGCGATATTTTCGTCGCGATCGTCGGAGTGGCCGTTGGAGCCGTAGATAAAGGGGCTGATCCGCCCGGTATCCAGGGAAGTATCGACGGTGAACTGAACGTTGATGGCACCGGAAGGTGCGTTCTGGGCATGGGCTGTGGCGCAGGCCACCAGGAGCCCCGCGATGAGTGTAGACCTCTTCATGCAAGCATTGGGAAACATGAAAGAAACGGGCCTCGGGCCGCCCGGGGGACGTATCCGAGGCCCACATGAATCTGAGCCCGACGGCTCATGCCTCTATGACAGCGGGGCCGTATCGTTCCGGACCAATCCGGCGCCGTGATGCAGATAAATTGCGGCCGCCGGCTCCAGCACCCTGAAGGTGAACGATTCTGTCAGGAAGAGCCCCACATGCTCCCGGTCATGGTACGAGTACCCGATCGAAAGATCCTGTCCCACGGTCAGCTCGAAATCGCCGCCGCGCACCGACATGAGCACCGCTCCATCCAGCGACGGCGCCCAGACGATAGGCCCGTTGATGATCTGCTGCTCGATCCTCTTGCGGATCGGGTAGCCATCCTCCGATGCCTGCGAGATGTCGTTGTAGGCGCGCGGCCCCAGCACCAGCGCATACGGCCCGTTGATGCCCGCCTCGCGAAGCACCTCCATGGCCTGCACGATCACGCGGGGATACCGGGCGCAGTCGTCCGGTATCGAAAGCGGCGCATGGGGGCTGGCCGGGATGATGCCGGTGATACCGGCCTCCGGATAGCCGTTGAAGATGGCGTGATCCTCGGCATGGGCGATCTTCTCGGCCGCC
This sequence comes from Candidatus Kapaibacteriota bacterium, assembly GCA_048594725.1. Lineage (GTDB taxonomy): Bacteria > Bacteroidota > Ignavibacteria > OLB7 > OLB7 > JAFDZV01. The sequence goes on along the minus strand of JBMDXA010000052.1, from coordinate 5,547 downwards.
TCGATCACCGGGCCCAGATCCGGGTCCTCCGCGCCGCGCGCGATGTTGTCCAGCTCCCAGATATCGAGCTGCATCGCAACACGGAGCTCTACCAGAGGCTGCACCAGGCGCTTGCCGGCGCGCACCCCCTCGGCCAGTTCGCGATCGAACAGCTCCAGCCGCCCGAGGCTCACCGCCGACTTGTTCCATCCGTACGGCCCGTCGAAATCGACGAGTTTACGGCCGGCGAGGTTCAGCTTCAGGACGCGGCGAGCCTCGTTGTCGATCTGTTCCCACGCCTCGGGGATGATCGGCGCATGATTTCTTTTCAGCAGGTCCATTCTATTTCCTCCCCTTCAGGCTACCGATGCCGAGCGATGTCCCCCCCACCGAATCCCGGATGCCGGAGCGTCCCGGTTCTTTTGTGCCCCCTCCGCCTCCCTCTCCGGATGTCTCCTTCTCCTCTATTTCCGTGATTGGCCCCTCGCTGAAGAGGTAGGTACGGGCCATCTCATCGAACTTCGGGCTGTTCCGCCTGATCCATTCCAGGCTCATCATCGCATGCTCCACCTCTTCATTTTTGTTATGAAGAAGGATGGCGCGCAGTGCGTCGTCGGTGCAGGCCTCCGCGCGCTGCTGGTACCAGTCGATCGCCTCGAGTTCCTCCATCACGGTTACCAGCGCCCGGTGCATGTTCTTGGTCTCCTCCGAGAGGAGTTCCACCGGCTCGTGATAGCTGCCGCTGTCTTGTGCCATAGTCGTTTAGTATCTGATGAAAATCCGTCCGGATTGACGGGGAAGATAGCGATTCGCCCCGTTTCCAATTTCGTTCCAGAACCGGCGGAAATACCGGACGAAACAACGTGCCGGGATATCGGCTCCGGGGCCCCCCAATGGCGTCCGGCCCCTGTAACAATACAAAACGGGACCCCGGCAATCGCCGGAGTCCCGTATGAAATCCGCCTGCGGGATGATCCCCCGCCGGCCCCGAAGCGCCCCCTCGGGCGCATCGGCCACCTTACTTCACGTTCACCAGGATCTTGATGACGCCGGTGCCTTCCCCATCGAAGTTCTCCAGCGCCTTGCCGATCACGGTGCCGACCGGAGGATTATCTCCGGCGCGCATGGCGTGTCCGGGCGTCGAGGAGGTGACCAGCAGATCGCCACGGCGGATCGCGCCGTTCTCGCCGCTGACCTTCGTCGGGATCACACCGACAACGCCCATCGGGACCATGTCGCTGTGATCGCTGTCGCTATTGCGCTCGGTAAGGAGCACGCCCGGCTTGGTTGCATACACGCCCACCACGCGGGTGGAGTAGGCATCGCCGCTCAGTTCCACGGTACGGTCGGAGCTGGTGGAGATCACCAGAACATCACCCGGCTCGTACTCGGCACGATCGCCCTCCACCGCGAAGGCCTCGGCCACGTCGGCGCCGCTGAGCTGCGTGCCTCCGTTGAAGTAGCCCCTGCCGGTGTTGTCGATACGGGCCACGTTCGTGCCGCCATTCTGGAAGATGGCGATGTTGGCCGTGGTAGTGGTGCTGGTGCCGCCACCATCATAGTTGGCGAGAAGGGCATTCCCCGCCGATGCGTTGTCGTAGGCATACACACCGGCGGAGAAGCCGGCATCGAGTCCGGCACCGAGAAGTGCAAGATCGACATCCGTTGCGTTGGCCGTACCCAGCAGGCCGATATTGTTGCGGGTAGAGGAATGGGCGATACCGACCAGACCGATGTTGATACCGGCCTGGACATCGCTTGCATGACCGTAGACACCGATGCCGGTGTAGGCGGCACCTGCCGGGGCGGTACCGCTGGCACCACGTCCGATCACACCCACCATGTTCGGCATGGCTGCCGAGAAGGTGGTGTTGCTGCCGTTATAGAAGCCGGTGGCGACCGCGCCAACCGAGGCCGTGCCGTCGCCGTAGCTCTCGGTGATGGAGCCGCGAACCGGAGCGGTGGTACCGCTTGCGTTGACGAGCGTATACATGCCGTTCACATCCACCGTGGCGCCGGGGTTGGTCACCGTGGTGGTGCTGTAAAGGCTGGCAACGCTCGTGGTGGGCGAGGCGAGCGTGTGCTCGAAGCGTCCGCTTGCGCCCATGCCGCTGCCGGTAGCTTCGCTGTAGAGCGAGAAGGCGTTGGTTCCGCCTGTCGGGTTGTAGGCATACACACCGGCGGAGAAGCCGGCGGGCAGGCCGGCGCCCAGGCCCATGATCTGTGCTTCGGTTGCGTTCACCGTGCCAACCACACCAAGGTTGGCCTGGGTTCCGAGCGCTCCCACACCAAGGATACCGAGGTTCGTTCCGGCCTGCACATCGGTGGCATGTCCGTAGACACCCATCGCGTTGAATGCGGTGGCCGGTGCGCCGCCGGCGGCGATTGCGCCGCGTCCGATCACACCTACCGAGGTCGGCATCGTGGCGCCGATGGAGGTGTTGGTGCCGCTATAGAAACCGGTCGAGACGCTGCCGACCGCGGCCGTGCCGTCGCCATAACCCTCGGCAACGATGCCGCGAACCGGCGAGGTGGCACCCGTGGCGCGAGCCAGCGCGTAGACGCCGTTCACCGCGACCGCCGGCGCCGGAGTGGCAACCACCGTGGAGCTGTAGACGCTCGCGACCGTGGAGGTCGGGGAGGTCAGGATATGCTCGAACCGTGCGCTGCGTCCGGTAGTGCCGCTGAAGCCGTAGATGGCATTGCCGGTGGAGGTGCCGACGATATCGGAGCCGAGCGAACCCTGGAGGGCGTTGCCGGTGCCGTTGTTGGTGACGCTGAAGAGCGTGCCGGCATCAGCCTCGGTGCCGGCGAACGGCAGATCGACCGTGCCGGTGGGGATGGTTCCAAGCGAGAACCCGGTGCCGTCGAAGATGATCGACTGGCCGGAGACCGCGCCGGCCGTATCCAGCTTGCTGAGCGAAATGGTGCCGTCGAGGATCTTGTCGTTGGTGACCGATCCGGCGGCGAGCTTCGCTTCGGTGACTGCACTGTCGGCGAGCTTCGGCGTGGTCACCGAGCCATCCGCAAGCATCGACTCCATCACGGAGCTGTCGGCGATGACCGGAGTACCGAAGTCGAAACCGCTTTCGCCGTTGAAGATGATCGTCTGCCCAAGCTGCACACCGGTGGTATCCAGCTTCTCCAGCGTCACCGATCCGTCGGCGATCTTCAGCGTGCTCACCGAGCCATCGGCCAGCTTCGACTCCGTCACCGAACCATCGGCCAGCATGGCGCTGGTGATGGAGCTGTCGGCGATGGTCGGGTTGCCGAACGTAAGGCTGGTGCCGTCGAAGATGATCGACTGGCCCATCATCGCGCCGGTCGTGTCCATCTTGCTCAGCGAGACCGCGCCATCAGCGAGCTTCGCGTTGGTCACCGCGCTGTCGGCAAGCTTCGGTGTCGTCACCGAACCATCGGCAAGCTTCATCTCCGTCACAGCGCTGTCGGCAAGCTTCGACTCCGTCACCGAACCATCGGCGAGCATGGCGCTGGTGATGGAGCTATCGAGGATGGCCGGGCTGCCGAAGGCGAAGCCGGTGCCGTCGAACACGATCGACTGCCCCATCATCGCGCCGGTCGTGTCCATCTTGCTGAGCGATACAGAACCATCAGCCAGCTTCGCGTTGGTCACGGCGCTATCGGCCAGCTTCGGCTCCGTCACGGAACCATCGGCAAGCTTCATTTCGGTCACTGCGCTGTCGGCGAGCTTGGACTCCGTTACGGAGCCATCGGCGAGCATGGCGCTGGTGATGGAGCTATCGAGGATGGCCGGGCTGCCGAAGGCGAAACCGGTGCCGTCGAAAATGATCGACTGCCCCATCATCGCACCGGTCGTATCCATCTTGCTGAGCGATACAGAACCATCGGCAAGCTTTGCATTAGTGACTGCACTGTCGGCCAGCTTCGGCTCCGTCACCGAGCCGTCGGCAAGCTTCATCTCGGTGACTGCGCTGTCGGCGAGCTTCGGCGTGGTCACCGAGCCATCCGCCAGCATCGACTCCATCACGGAGCTGTCGGCGATAACCGGGGTACCGAAGGCGAAACCGGTGCCGTCGAAAATGATCGACTGGCCCATCATCGCGCCGGTCGTGTCCATCTTGCTGAGCGAGACAGAGCCATCGGCGAGCTTCGCGTTGGTTACGGCGCTATCGGCAAGCTTCGGTGTCGTCACCGAACCATCGGCAAGCTTCATCTCGGTCACCGCGCTATCGGCGAGTTTCGACTCCGTCACGGAGCCGTCGGCGAGCATGGCGCTGGTGATGGAGCTATCGAGGATGGCCGGGCTGCCGAAGGCGAAGCCGGTGCCGTCGAACACGATCGACTGCCCCATCATCGCGCCGGTGGGATCCACCTTGTTGAGCGTCACCGCACCATCGGCCAGCTTCTCCGCGGTCACGGCGCTGTCGGCCAGCTTCTCCGCGGTCACGGCGCTATCGGCCAGCATGGTGGTGGTGACGGAGCTATCCGGGATGACCGGCGAGCCGAACGTAAAGCCGACATCGCCATCATAGATGACAGCCTGGCCGTCGAGAGCGCCGGCGGGGTCCAGCTTATCCAGCGACACCGCGCCATCGGCGATCTGGGGTGCGCCCACTGCGCCGGTGGCGATCTTCTCCTGCGTCACAGCGCCATCGGTCAGCTTGCTGCCGGTGATGGAGCTATCGGGAATCGCCGGGGTGCCGAAGACGAAGCCATTATCGCCATCATAGATGATCGTCTGGCCGTCGCCGGCTCCGGTGGCGTCCAGCTTCTCCAGCGACACCGCGCCATCGGCCAGCTTCAGCTGGGTAACGGCGTTGTTGGCGATCTTCTGGCCGGTCACGGCGCTATCGGCCAGCTTTGCGGTAGAGACCGCGCCTGCTGCAATCGTCGGGTTGGGATAGGTGCCGGTCAGATCGCCACCGGCGGGGCCGCTTGTTCCCGGAATGGTTCCGGCGGCCAGCTTATCGGCAGTGATGGCGCCATTGGCGATATCCTGGTTCTGGATGGCACCGTCACGGATCTTCCGGCTGGTGATCGCGTCATCGGCGATCAGGGGCTCGGTGATACCGCCGGGGACCAGCGAAAGGGTCACGGCCGGTCCGGTCGGATTGGTGATCGCGATAGCCGCATCCACGGAGTTGATGGAGCTTACACCGCTGCCGGTGGTGCTCGAAGAGATCGTCACGCGATTACCGGTTCTGGAAACCGAGGTTCCCCCGCCTCCCACGATCTCCAGCGCGCCGCTCTGCCCGTTGATGGAGCTTACACCGGTGGAGCCGATGTAGATCGTATCGTTGGACATGCGGATGCTGGTAGAGGAATCGCTGCTGAAGAAGACGCGCCCGCTCATCCCGTTGATGCTCCGCACATACTCCCCATTGGTGATGGAGTCGGCCGTCATGGCGCGCATGGAGTTGAGAGAGTACGGGGCGGAGGTGAACTGGGTGCGAGGCTCGAACTCGCTGCCGGTACCGACGGTCATGCCCAGCCAGTACGGCGTATCGAACGTGAGATTCAGAGGCGTGGTGCTACCGAGGATGACATTGAACAGACCATCGGCAACCGTCACCGTCTGCGTCTCGC
>JBMDXA010000051.1:0-27826 GCA_048594725.1 Candidatus Kapaibacteriota bacterium | reverse complement strand
TTTCGCGCACGAGCCCCGCGCGGCCAACGCGCAGAAGAATCAATCGAGAACTCTACAACCACGCCGGGCACACGTGGAACGGCAAAGCCAACATACATTACCACCGTCAAAGACGGTGGGTTTCTACGTTGAACTAAAATCCCTTCTCTCCCCAAATCGTAAATCTGAAATCGAAAATCTCCTCCTCCAATCGAAAATCTAAAATCGCAAATCGAAAATCGAAAATCCCCTCACTCTTTCCCCCGCAGGCGTATGCGCTCGGCCTCCACGCGCTTGCCGCGCGCAACCAGCGCATCGCGGAACAGCTCGGCCACCTCCTCATCGTCGGGCATTGCGGCAAACGCGTGGCGGAGGATATCCTCGGCGCCGCCGGTATCCCCTTCGCGCAGCAGGCCGCGCGCCACATCCAGCACGGCGGAGCGAAGGCGGTATTCGAAATCATCACGCGCGGCCTCGAAGAACCCCTCGTACAGAGTGGGGAAGGGGACCTCTCCCCGGCTCAGTTCCAGTGCCTCCAGCAGGAGCGGCTGCGCGCGCACCCAGGCCCCCTCCCGCGCTGCGGCAAACGAGCGTTTGGCAAGTTCGTCGGCGCGCAGAAGATCCACCTCCACAAGATCGAGGTTCAGCCGGGGAGTGCGGCCATCGGTGAGGATGGTATCGGCACCCATGATCTCGCGCAGGCGCACCACCCCCATGTTCCGTTTCTTCCGGGCCAGCTCCGGGTCCTCATCCTCGCCGGCCAGGAGAATGAACTCCTGCGGCGTCAGGGAGGCCCCAATCATCTGATCGGCCACCATCAGCCCGAGCAGCGTACGGATGCGAACTCCCCGGAGCGATGTCATCTCCCCGCCGGCGGGAGCCACCTGGATGGTGCCTATCATCGAGACACGCACCTTTCTGTGCTCCTCCCCTTCGGGGCGAAGCTGTTCCTCCCGTGCCCCTGCTATCGCGGCGGCCGATGCGCTCCAGCGCTTCCGCTCCTCCGGTGGCAGGTACTCGCGGCAGGCTTCGATGAGAGGGATCATGAAGCCATCCAGCCCCCGCTGCTCCAGCCATGCAAGCCGCTCCGTTACGGACCTGCCCACGGCCGCGCGAATCTCCGGCATCCGGCCGGCGAAGTGCGAAAGACGGCCCGCGAAACCCGATAACGGGCCGGCGGAATCCGGCCCCTGACCCGCAACGCCCGATTGCGATACGGCCAGTTCCCCCTGCCTGCCCAGTTCCTCCAGCACCCTGACAGCACCGTGCATCACGGCGATATCGTACAGGCGAAGCATCGGGCGGCCCAGCAGAGCGATGATGCCATCGGCGAGGGAATCGGGATCGGCCGGCACGCCGTGCAGGAACCGCATCATCTCGCGAAGGGTGATATGCCCCTGGGCATCCAGCAGAAGCTGCGGGTCCCACTCCTCCTCCAGCAACCGGGCAGCGGGCTCCATCTCTCCGCGAGCGATATGGAGCAGAATGCGTGGCGAGATGGAGCGCTCATCCTCATTGGAGAACTCGTTGTACAGCAGCCATCCCCATGCGCTATCGCCCCGCAGCAGCCCGATGGCAGCGATCCACTCGGCGGCGCTGGAGGCGGCCTGGTTCTCGGCGATCCCGGCGCCCCGCACCAGTTCCCGCACATCGCTCGCGATCTCCTCCAGGCTCCCCCCGAATGCGCTGCGGGCCATCATCTGATCGAGCCTCACATAGAGCATTCCCCCCAGGTTCCCCTGCTGCTGGAACACCGGCAGCGCCTCATCGACCGATTGGAGCACCTCCTGCATCCTCCCGGTGTGGGTCAGGAACGCCACCCTCCGCTGCCAGGACGGGCGGGTGGCCTCCGCCGGCAGCGCGTCGAGCAGATCGTACAGACGCATCCTGTCGGCCAGTTCCTCCGGCGTGCGGTACATCGGCATCAGGGATGGATACAGACGCCGCCGCACATGATCGCGGAACCCCTCCTCCTGCTCCAGCTCCGCAACCTGCTCGCGGATACGGGCTATCAATTCAAAATCGACGTGGAGCGATGCGGTATCGGCTACCGCGCCGAGGCATTGCAGATACGGATCGGTGGCTTTGAGATGCGGGTATGTGCCGGCGATACGGCCCAGTTCATCCCAGACATCCAGATAGAAGAGGGGCTCGGCGTGGTTGCGAATATTCAGATAATAGGCCAGAGCCACCAGGCGCATCGGCATCAGCCCGGCATCCTCGATATCGCGCGTCGCCTCGTAGAACCGGCGCGTGGCCTCGATACGGGCATCACGATCGAACCGGAGCAGCGAGGTACGGATCTGCAGCAGGCGGAGCGGCCAGCGCTGGCGCCGTTCCTCCGGCAGTTCCTCCAGTATCACGCCGATGATCCCGGACGCCGTATCCCATGCATGCAGGCCGGCGCGGCCATCGTTCATGATATCCAGCAGCCAGGCCACATACAGGGAGCGTTCGGCGGCCATCTCCATCCCCTCGGTGCCGGGGCACAGCCGGGAGATATTCCGGTGCACGAGAATGAAGGGGAGAAGCGAATACAGAGGATGGTTGCCCGCGATCACCGCCACCAGCGGCGCTGGATCTACCGCCGCATGCTCCACCAGATGCTTGTGCAGAAGCGTGTGCGTAAACACCAGCAACGGATGAGCGCTGGCCGGAAACTGGGGAGAAGGGACGGGCGCCAGACTGGGATGAAGTCCGCCGAGCGGGGAAGGGAGCATCGGGGTAGTGGCGAGGATGCCCTTGGCGAGCAGCACCTCTATCAGCTCCGCCGCGTTCTCCGGAAGCGCGCCGGCGGCTTCGCGCGAGAAGACCTCCCCGAGCGCCGCAAGCCTTCCGGCCCCCTTCAGTTCACGATCGTTCAGATGCGCCACCATGCCGGCCGAGAGCAGATCCACATTCCGGCGCATCAGCGTGGCGAAGGTGCCGGAGGGATCGCTCACCCGCCAGGAATCCCCGGCGCGGACGATGACCCTGGAATCGATCGCGGAGCGGAGCACCGAGCGCAATGCAAGCGCGTTGCCGAGCGTGGCCTCGTGCAGCAGCCCGGCAACCGCCGGCTCCGGCCGGATGCCGAACAGGCATTCCCAGACATCCCCTATCGCAGCACGGTTCAGCCCCTCCATCTCGATCCGCTCCACCAGATATCCCTCCAGCACGGTACGCCCCCTCCACTCGGCGGGACGGCAGAGACAGAGAAGCGAGATGGTCTCGTCGGCGAGCGCGTTCAGCAGCGAGGCGAATTCCGGCGTGCTGTCGGAGGAGAGCAGGTGCGTGTCCTCCAGCACAAGCAGGGTGGGGCGAAGGCGGCAGAGGCGCCGCAACGCAACGATGGCCGATTGCAGCGTCCCCTCCGGCTCGGTCCGGAGCAGCTCCCGTCCCACATTGCTATGCCAGAGCGCCGGAGCCAGCAACGGTCCCAGCGACACCGACGATTCCGGGTACAGCTTCACGTGCACCACCGCCCCCTCCTCCCCGGCAACCCGGCGGATCACCTCGTCGAGAAGACGGCTCTTGCCGATGCCCGCCTCGGCCTGCACCAGCGAAGCGCGGAGCCGCTGGGCGTACGGTGTTGCCCGCCAGAATTCCAGCAGGCGATGCAGTTCCCCCTCCCGCCCCACGAACGGAAGTATCCCCTGCTGCAGAAAGTCATCGAGAGGAGCCAAGGCTAGTCAGTAGTTCTTAATTCGTAGTTCGTAGTCCGCCGCCTGTGGCGGCCGTAGTTCCTGGCAGGAGAGAGTCCGTGGTCCGTTGCCGCTGGTACTGGCATTAGCCGCATACCGACGGCAAACTTTCCCCAATGGGAAATCCAAAATCGCCAATCGAAAACCGAGAATCTCTCGCGTGGCCGGAAAGGCCCCCAAGCGTGGCCGATTTTTTTTCAATCCTCCCAACTCTCCTCTCCGGCGTGGTCGCCGGTTCCCCCGGCCGGGGCCGCCCTCCCGTACATTGAATGCAGGTTCGATCGACGGGGGATGTTCCGCCCCCGGATACCACGGGAAGAAGCTCATGAAGAAGTCATTATATCATCGTTCCAGGCTCCTCTTTTCTCCCTCTCTTGCGATGCTCCTGCTCTGCCTGGCGGCACAGGAAAACGCGGCGCAGGATCTGGAAGGGATCGGCGAACGGCCGCCGGTCACGGTGGATGGAAGCGTCTCGGCGCGAGGCGTGGCCTATGGCTCCGGAGGGATAGCACGGCGGCGGACCCCGTTCTCCTACGTGCTTTCCGGAGCGCTCAATCTGAACATCTACGATCTGCTCCTGCCTCTCTCCTTTACCGTGAGCGAGCAGGAGCGGAGTCTGAGCCAGCCGTTCAACCAGTTCGGCGCCAGCCCGCGCTACAGGTGGGCAACCGCGCATCTGGGCTATAGAAATCTCAGCTTCTCCCCGTTCACCCTGGCCGGCCACCAGGTGCTGGGCGCGGGGGTGGAGCTTACCCCCGGAGATTTCCGGGTCGGCTTTATCGCCGGGCGCTTCGCCCGGGCCGTGCAGGAGGATACGACGCGTCCCGGAGGAACGCCCGCGTACGAGCGGACCGGCTTCAGCGGCAGGATCGGCTACGGGAGCGAAGCCAATCATATCGACCTGATCGTGCTGAAGGCCAGGGACGACAGCAGTTCTCTACGGCAGGCCCCGGTTCTGAGCGAGGTGCGTCCGGCGGAGAATCTGGTACTCGGCGCCAGCGGGCGGGCATCGTTAGGGCCGGCCAGCATCTACGGCGATTTCGCCGTCAGCGACTACACCCGCGACATCCGCTCCCAGCAGATCGCTCTTCAGGGGGAGGCCGAGGCGCTGGCGGACATCATCCCGCCACGGGCATCCACACAGCTCTATACCGCGCTCAATACCGGGCTTTCGCTGAATATAGGAACATTCGCACTCCAGGCAAGTTATGCCCGTATCGACCCGGATTACCAGTCGATGGGGGCCTATTATCTGGCAAACGATCTCCAGAGCCTGACGCTGGCCCCATCGCTCTCGCTGCTGGAGAACACCCTCTATCTGAACGGGTCGCTCCTGATGCAGGAGGATAACATCCAGGGGAAGAAGCGGGCAACCACGACACGGGTAACACCCATGATGGCCGCCTTCTACTCCCCTTCAACCTCCTTCGGCGTGCACCTCCAGCTGAGCGATATGATAACCTCGCAGAAGGCCGGAACGCTCCCGCTGAACGACACGCTCCGGATGCAGTACCGCACTCCCACGGCGATCATCTCCCCCCGCTATACCATCCAGGACAGCACCACCGCGCACAACTTCAGCGGCTCGCTCTCCTACCAGGGGCTCCTCGACGGCAACGCCATCTCGGCGGCCTACTCGGAGTACACCAGCCTGGGCGCCGATCTCACCTATGCCATCTCCCTTCCGGGACCGGGGCTGGGATTCAACGGATCGGTGACGACGAACAGGCTGCGGAACACCGGGGGCACCTATACCAGCACCGGGTTCGCGCTGGGTGGAACGATGGAGCTGGAGGAGAAACGGCTGAACCTGAACGCAACCGCGGCCATGTCGTTTCAGGACGGCGGCACCACGGTCAACGCCACGGCCGGAGGATCGTACCGACCCGATATGCACCACACGGTCAACCTGACCCTGTCATTAACAGCCTCCCGCTCATCGCAGATGGTGGGCCGGGCATTCCAGGAATACATCTCAGTGCTAGGCTATGCGTACACGTTTTAGAACCATCGCGGCGCTGCTGCTCGCGCTTCTGGCGATAGCGCTCGCGCAGGATGCGAGGGCGCAAGACGACGTAACGGTGATAGTGCAGGTGAAACCTCCCTATTCGCCCTATCTGTCGGACTATGTGGGGTTCGATAACAAGATCGTTATCACCCTCATCAACAAGAGGAACACCCCGCTGAACGTGCGCCTTGCCGGGCAGGTGAAGGGGAATACCGGCGTGGCCGTGACGATCCCGAACAGCTTCATCCCCGGGTTGCCGATAGCCCTTTCGCCGAACGGCACGCGGGTGATGATGGGGGCCGAGCTGAAGGAATATCTCGATCCGGATGTGCTCCAGTTCTCCGGCATCTCCAAGGCGGAAGTGGTGCAGGGCAACGGCCTGCCGGAAGGGGATTACTCCTTCTGCATCCAGGCGCTGGACTACACCACCGGTGCCCCGCGCTCGCTGCCGGCCCCCTCCGGCTGCGCCAACTTCTCCATCACCCACTTCGAGCCGCCGGCGATACTGCAACCGGCCTGCAACAGCATCGCCATGCCGAAGCTGCCGCAGAACGTTCTCATCAGCTGGACCATCCCGGCCGGAGCCCCTCCGGCGAAGCTGGAGTATGTGCTGAAGATCGTGGAGATGTATCCGGACAATATCAGCCCCAACCAGGCGATGCTCGCGGCTACCGACCCTCCGTTCTTCGAAACCGTCGTGGCGGGCAACTCCTTTCTCTACGGCCCGTCATCGCCGCAACTGGAGATCGGCAGGCAGTACGCCATAAGAGTTACCGCGCGCGGCAAGGGAGGGAGCAAGGATCTCTTCTTCAAGAACAACGGCCATAGCGTAGTCTGCTCATTCCGCTTCGGCGCGTTCAAGAACGGCGGCGATCAGAACGGCGGCCAGGAGGATCAGGAGGATGACGAGGAATACTCCGATCCCTGCATCTCGCTCAACTGCGCCCCGCAGCCCCCTCCGGCGGCGGCGGCCAGCAACAAGGTCTACAAGGTCGGCGATGAGATCCAGATAGGCTACTTCACCCTGAAGCTGACGAGCCTCTCCTCCCCCTCGGCCGGGAACCTGAGCGGCGAGGGGATCATCGATGCGCCGGTGTTCCGCACCAAGCTGAAGGCCACCTTCCAGGCGCTGAAGGTGAACCCGCAGAACAAGGTCTATTCCGGCAAGGCGATCGGGGCATACGATCCCGGCGCGCAGGTGGACCAGGCTCTCCGCGATTTCACCGGCAACCTGGAGAACATCGCCGCCGAGAAGGTGAAGTCGGTCTCGGAATTCGTCAAGAGCAAGGGAAAGTATATCGAGGACTTCGTGGACCTGGATGCGCAGGGACTGCCGTTCGCCTGGAAGAAGGTGATCGGCAGCAAGCTCCAGCTGCTGAACATCGCATCGGTGGAGTTTGCGCCCGATGGCGCGCGATTCAACGCGTTCCTGGAGATGCCGATCCCGGAGGCGCAGAACAAGCTGCTCGCGTTCGGGCAGAAGAACATCTGCTTCCACCCCACCGGGCTTTCGATCGGCGGGCTTCAGAAGCTGACGATGCTCGGCAACGACTACACCTTCCCCTGGGGAGAGAAGATCAAGCTGACGCTGAAGAAGACGCAGGGAGAGGATGGCACCTACGTGAAGTGGGATTGCAAGGGCTACAAGGAGATGCAGGTGGATGGCTACTTCACATTCGACGGCACCATGCTGGAGAAGACCGAGGGGGCCGGCCCGGTGAAGGGATCGTTCAAGATGAACGCCACCGTCTGGGGAGATCTGCTGGGCGAGATAGCGATGGACCCGTTCACGGTAAAAGGGATGAAGGGGACGAAGTTCGCCTTCAACAAGGTGGTGCTCGATTTCTCCGACACCCGCAACGCCGGCGGGATGGCCTTCCCCGCAAACTATAACGGGTCTACCGGCAACGACTGGCGCGGCTTCTATTTCAAGGAGATCAGAATCACCCTCCCGAAATATCTGAAGAACAAGAACAAGGAAACCGAGATAAAGCTCGCCAATGCCTTTATCAACAAGAGCGGCTTCACCGGGACCGCCACCGTGCAACCGGTGTTCGGTACCGGCGACGGCAGCCTGGGGGGCTGGGCCTTCTCGATGGAGAAGTTCGAGATAGCTCTGCTGAACAACTCCCTGACCAAGGGGGCGTTCAGCGGCAAGCTGAAGCTCCCGATAGCAAAGACCGATCTCGGCTACTCCTGCCTGCTCAGCAACTCCGACGCCGGACTGAAGACGGCGTTCCAGGTGAACAGCGTGGACGATATCGATGTGGATATGTGGGGAGCCAAGCTGGTGCTGCTGGGAGGATCGAGCGTGGAGGTGCAGGCACAGAACGACGACGTCATGGTAAAGGCGGTGCTGAACGGCAAGCTCACCATCGACAAGAAGTTCGCCGACCTGAAAGGGGTGAGCGTGAAGATCCCCGATGTGGAGTTCCAGGAACTGACGGTGCAGAACAAGAAGCCGTACCTGAACGCAAAGCTCTTCAAGCTTGCCAGCCCGGAGAAGTTCTTCGCGGGATTCCCGGTCTCGATCAAGTCTGACAAGGGAGACGGCATCACCCTGAAGTTCATGGAGGATGGAAAGAAGGCCGGTCTCAGGATCGCGTTCCATGTGGGGCTGGACGGCAACGCCGAGAGCGCTATCTCCGGCGGCACCGCCTTCACGGTCTGGGGAACGATGAACGAACAGAACGGAAAGCAGAGCTGGAGCCCCGCCGCGCCCACGCTGGAATCGATCTACATCAAGGCGAGCGTGGCGAGCTGCGATATGGAGGGGCAGGTGGATCTCTACAAGGGAGATGCGAAGTTCGGCGACGGGTTCCGAGGGGCCATCAATGTGAACTTCCGCCCCATCATCAAGCTTGCCGCTACCGTGCAGTTCGGCAGCACCAAGTACCAGAGTTCCGACACCTACCGCTACTGGTTCGTTGACGCCATGGCTACCATGGGAACCGGCATCCCGGTATTCCCCGGCTTCGGCATCTACGGGTTCGGCGGCGGCGCCTACTACCATATGCGCCCGCAGGATTCGATGCCGGCGGCCGCAAAGCTTGCGGGCAACCCGGAGACCAACGCCACGTTCCAGCAGGATGCCGCCGGCGGAAGCAACACCGGCGTGGTCTACGAGCCGTACAAGAATATCGCCTTCGGATTCAAGGCGTCGATAGTGATGGGAACCATGCCGAAGCCGAACGCGTTCAACGGCGACGTGACGCTGGAGGCATCGTTCTTCAACGGAGGAGGGCTGAACGAGATCAGCCTGAGCGGCAATGGCTACTTCGTCCAGAAGCCCGATCCGAAGGCACGCCCGGCAAAGGAGAACTCGCTTCTCTGGGCCGGCGTGATGTTCAAGTACTCCGCGCAGAAATCGTCGTTCGACGGTCTGCTCGATGTGCTGGTCAACGTCAAGGCGGGGAACAAGAAGATCCTCTACGGCGGCGGCCAGGCATCGATGCACTTCAGCAAGAACAAGTGGTTCATCAAGCTCGGCGAGCCGGACAAGCGGATCGGCCTTACGGTGCTGGATCTGATCGAGATCAACTCCTACTTCATGGTGGGGAAGAACAGCCTGCCGGGAATGCCCCCGCTCCCCCCCGCGTTCCAGAAGGAGCTCCCCGGCTTCAACAGCGCAAATGAACGCAGCCCCTCGGTGGCAACCGGCAGCGGATTCGCTCTCGGGCAGCAGATCGACATCAACACCGGCAAGCTGAAGTTCCTGATTTTCTACGCGCAGCTCGCCGTCACCTTCGGCTACGATATCTCCGTGCTCGATCTGGACCAGGAGTGCGAATACTCCAACGGCAAGATGGGGCTCAACGGCTGGTACGCAAACGGGCAGGTCTACTCCAGCATCGATGCGGCGGTGGGACTGGATATCAACCTCTGGTTCCTGAAGGCGCAGGTGGAACTGTTCCAGGTGGGGGTGTATGCCGCGCTTCGCGCCGGACTCCCCAACCCCACATGGCTGCAGGGAGCGGTGAAGGGGAACTACAACGTTCTGAACGGCCTGCTCAGCGGAAGCTGCACCTTCAAGTTCAAGTACGGCGACAAATGCGACGTTACCTCCGGCGATCCGTTCGCCGGCACCAAGGTGATCGCCGAGATCAAACCGGCCGGCAAGGACGCCGATGTCTTCAGCTATCCGGAGGTGGTCTACAACCTCCCGATCGCCAAGGAGATGACCGTGGAGACCCTGAACTCCGACAACGATGTGGTGGTGACCACCTTCCGCTTCGGCGTCAAGAGCATCCAGGTACGGAACAACAAGACCAAGGCGCTGGTGCCGGGAAGCCACGAACTGGTCAACAACAAGTTCTCCTCTCTGTTCTCCCCGCAGGAGATGTTCGATGAGAAGACCGAGTACACCGTCACCGCGAAGATCTACGGCGACAAGCTGGTGAAGGGACAGTGGAAGCGTATCGGCAAGGTGAACGATCCGAACACGGAGCACCTGGAAACCGAGGAGCAGAACTTCACCACCGGCGAGGCGCCCGATGTCTTCACCAACGGCAACATCATCGCCACCCGGCCGGGGCGGATGCAGCGCTACTATCACTATGGCAGCGGAGCCAAGGGAGAGATCGTCTTCAACCAGTATCCCGGCAACATCGTGCAGCTTCAGCCGGAGGACGCAAGCTATACCTACGCGTATGTGGCCCGGTTCCAGGAGATCGGCGGCGGAAGCACGGTGATCCTGGAAACACCGCTGGCGTGGGACCCCGCAGGCAAGAAGGTGACGTTCACGATGCCGGGGAACATGAAGCCGAAGACCATCTACATCACGCAGTTCGTGCGGAAGAAGATCCTGAAGAACGGGAAGTCCGGATCGGGCGGCTCCTCCGTGGAGGGAACCACCGTGGCCGTGTCGATCGGCGACGGACAGAAGATCAACGTGCGCGAGAACCGCCTGAAGTCGATCCGCCTGGGAGACGAGGAGTTTCTGATCTACCAGCTCGCATTCAAGACCAGCCAGTACGGGCGCTTCAACGAGAAGCTCCAGGATTATCTCACCGGAACATCGACGGTAACCACCGGCTCCGGTGATTACAAGAACACGATCTACAAGAAGTACACCGGCAAGGAGGCGCTGGACTGGTACGACATCCACCAGACCAGCTACAAGAAGGGATCGGTCACCCACTACATGGAACCGAACATCAGGCTGGAGGCCGACGACCGCTCCGGCGAAGGGAACGGCGCGGCCGACGGCGCCTACTGGAGCGCCCTGGACGACCAGTACTTCTACTACGTGGAGGACCCCAAGCTGAACTCCGTGCTCCGCGAGGAGTGCCTCCCGCAGTGCCGTACCAACGAGAGCCAGTTCCGGGTCTACCCGTCGGCCGGGGCGTACGGCGCCGGCAGCCGCCTGACCAACGGGTCCAGCATCCCGAAGCAGATCTTCCCGAAGTACGCGGTCGGCATCTCCTACGAGGGAACGGGGAAGTCCACAAACCTGACCAACGACGAGATCAACGCTTCCTACTGGAAGGGATTCAGCGCCGATCAGGATGGGGGCACCGGATTGCAGGGGGGCGGCGGAGTAAAGGGAATAACGAACACGACCCTTACCGGCAACGAGCCGGCCACCACCGACAAGCTGGTGCTCCGCTACGATGCGGCCACCGTGCTGGAACGGGACCGCTCCGTGGTCTACAACGATCTGGTCTCCTGGGCAGGGCTCAACCCGAGCGCATCCAGCAAGAACTCGATGTTCCAGGGCTTCCTGAAATTCAACTCCAGGAAGGACTGGGACACCGGCAAGGATAACCCGTACTACTGGGATATGAAGATCAAGAAGTCGTCCAGCTACGTGGTGCTTCTGGACTTCTCCTACGGCACCTTCAACCAGAAGCAGATCAAGATCGATCTCCCCTGAGCGATGCGCTCTCCGGTGCCGCCGCCCCCTTCTCCGGAGGGACCGGCGGCGGCACCAGGGGAGATGCCCCGCCGAAGGGAACGCTCTGCGGCCGCGCCGCGAACCGACTGACGAGCCAACGATTACCAACAGAGAACTCTACGGCCATGAGACATATCATTGCGGCTCTTGCCATCGCCCTGCTCCTCTGCTCCGCTCTCCAGGCACAGGATGGAACACCGGAAGCCGATACGGCGGAGGGAGAGCCACGCCCCAACCTCCGGCTGATCGCACGCTCCTACGGCGACTCCATCGTCCTGCGCTGGGGCACCACCAGCCACGCCGCCTGGAAGGTGGCCGGCAGAGGAGGGTATATCATCGAACGCTACGAGATGCGGGGAGGAGGCGCCTCTCCGGAACGAACCATGCTGACCTCATCCCCTATCCGTCCCTTGACGATAGAGGAGTGGAAAGCCCGCTACAGCCCATCCGACACCCTGGCCGGAGCCGCCGTGCAGGCGCTCTACGGCGCGCCGGTCGTCACCACCGACGATCCGTTCGGAAGCATCTACGAGATGTACCTGCAACAGCAGACCACATTCGGCTTCGCGCTGGCGCTGGCCGATATGCAGCCCCGGCTGGCCGACGGATTCGGGCTCCGCTACGTGGACCGGAAGGTGGAGGCCAACCGCACCTATCTCTATCGCATCTACTCCCTTGCCGATAACCCCGATCAGCCTATCGATACGGCTTTCACCGTGGTGGTGGCGGGCGATGTGCAGCAGACGCCAAGCGTGGAGAGCCTGGCCGCCGAAGAGGGGGAACGGGAGATCGTTCTGAAGTGGGACCGCTACGAGCATATCACCCCCTTCACCGGATATTTCATCGAGCGCTCCGGCGATGGCGGGCGCTCCTTCTCGCGGGTCAACAGCATGCCGTACCTGCCGCTGGAGAACCCGGAGAACGGCACGGGCGAGGGGGAGATATCCTATAAGATCAAGCTCCAGGAGAACTACCGCCCGGCACAGTACCGCGTCGTCGGGGTGGACGCGTTCGGCGAGGCGTCCCCCGCCAGCAGGATCATCACGGCCATGGGGCGCGACCGCACGGCCCCGCGCCAGCCCGCGATGCTTCCGATAGCGATCGTGGAAGGAAGCTCGGTGAAGGTGTCGTGGAAAATGGATTCGCCCGACGCCGATCTCCAGGGATTCTATGTGGGAAAGAGCGAGGATACCGACGGGCCATACGAGCGGATCGGCGGGATGCTCCCCAGAGACGCACGCGAGTTCATCGACCGTAACGTGGCCGATCTGCCCCAGCACTATTATGCGGTGATGGCGGCCGATACCGCCGGCAACATCCGCTACTCGGTGCCCCTGCTGGCGATGTTCCCCGACTCCATCCCCCCCGCGGTTCCCGCCGGCCTCTCCGGAAGCGTGGATAGCAACGGGATCGTGATCGTTCGCTGGACCCCGAACCGGGAGAGCGATCTTCAAGGGTACCGGGTCTTCTTCGCCAATCAGGAGGACCACGAGTTCCAGCAGCTCACCACCGATATCACGGCCGACACGATCTTCACCGATACGCTGGAGCTGGAAACGCTGAGCGAGGAGATCTACTATAAAGTGACCGCGCTGGACCGCAACTTCAATCACTCCCGATTCACCGGCGCGCTGACGCTCCGCAAGCCGGACATCGTCTCCCCCGCCGCGCCGATCGTTGCGGACCTCACCGTGAGCGAGCGTGGCGTGGAGCTGGTCTGGGAGCAGAGCCCAAGCTCCGACGTGGTGGAGCACACGCTCTACCGCAGAGCATCGGAGGAGGATGCCTGGCAGCCGCTGGCAAGCGCGGCGGGAAGAAGCTTCACCGGCTATACCGACACCTCCGCGCGCGCCGGCATGCTCTACGAGTACAGCGTCGATGCGCTGGATGATGCCGGGCATCGCTCCCTCCGCTCCAACATCGTTGCGGCACGCCCGCTCGCCGGCGGGGTGCCTATGCAGCCGGCGGGCCTCAGCGGCACCCCGGACAGAGCGAACAACAGGATCGTGATCCGCTGGAGCGCCCCGGCTCCGGCGGGCGAACGGATCTATATCTACAAGGGAGCCGGGGAGAGCGAGATGTCGCTCTATCAATCGCTCGATGCCGGCGCCACGGAGTTCTCCGATCCGGAGGTGCTCAGCGGCGGCATCTATCGCTACGGCGTCAAGCGGGTCTCCGATGGCGGCGGCGAATCGGCGATGACGACGACCGGACCGATACCGTACAATTGAGACGGCACCGGAAGATGACGGCCGGCGGAATCAAGCCGGAGAAAGCGATAGCCCCCGGGAAACAGGGCAGGGATGCCCCGGGGAGATGTGGCACCCTCCTGCGGCGGCAGCTAAGTACCTACGAATATGGTTTCTGAGATTCTGAGGGTTGTTCGCGCGGAGTTTGACTCCGTGCGAGGTGGTAGCAGCGTAGCAGCCAGGGTCGCGGAGTGGAACTCCGCGACAACACCGAAGAAGAATGTCAGACAACGTTCTCCCAGGTACTTACAGCCGCCGCAGGAGGCGTATTGCGAACGATCAACTACCAATCCCTCTGTATCCGCTATGCCTCTCTCTCCCGACATACTCAGCCGCAGGAGAAACGCCGGAAGAGATGACGCGGGCCGCTACGTGCTGCGCGGCATGGCGCTGCTGGACTCGGCCCTCGAAAAGTTCGCGCGGGGGCTGACGGCTCTTGCCATGGACGAGGTGGTGCTGGGACTGCGCGCGCTCCGCGATGAGGATCATGGGCAATGGCGGGAGTTCGCCACCGGGGCATGCCGCCAGCATCCCATCGCCGAGCTTCTCCGCGAAGACCCATTCACACGGCGCTCGCTCCGGAAACCGCGCGGCTACCCGGGCGATCCCGGGATGCTCGACTTCATCTTCTCCCCGGATGAGATACCGGAGGGAACCAGCGATCTGGGAGCCTCCATCTACGGCTATACCACCGATGGCCCGGCACCGCGCAGCGTGCGCGCACGCGCCGCGATGACCGCACGAATGATAGACGATATGGCCCTGGAGCGATCTCTTCGCGTGCTCGGTGTGATGGCCGGCCATCTCTGGGAGGCCCGTCTCTCCCAGGCCGCCGCCGCCGGCAACGTGGAAAAATTTCTCGCGTTCGACCAGGATGCACGCACCCTGGCCGCGATCGATGCCTCCGGGCTCGGCCCCGGCATCACCACCTACCAGGGAACGCTACGCTCCCTGTTCCGAGGCAGATCGGTCTTCCGCAATTTCGATCTCATCTACTCCCCCCTCTGCGACAACATCCCGGAAGCAACCGCCCCGCGATTCGTGACCACCCTGTTCGATGCGCTCGCCCCCGGGGGCAGGCTCCTCCTCTCGAACTTCGCCCCCGAGCTGGTGGATGCGGGATACATGGAGGCGTTCATGGACTGGCACCTGATCTACAGAGATGAGGCCGGGCTGGCAAGGCTGGCCGGGCATCTCCCATCCGGCCGTATCGCCGAGGCTCATACCTATCGCGATCCCCACGGCAACATCGTCTTTCTGGATATCACCCGGCTCTAATTCCCGGCCCGGATATCGTGCCGCCGGATTTTTCCTCCGGGAGAAGGCAACTCCTGTGGAGCGGAATATTCTCCTGCGGGATCTCCGGCGCACTCTCTATATTCCCTCCTCCCCTCCCGATGCCGCCGGCAACGGGATTCTCCGGACAACATCGTTCGCCCGGAACATCCGCTCTCCATGCGAGGAAATACTATGTGCGGGATTTTCCGTCGTTTCCTGTTTCTGCTGGTGCCGGCGCTGCTGGCAGTCGGCTGCGGCCATTCGTCACCCAACACCGGCATCGTCGATCCGGTGCCGGAGGGGGATTATCTGAGGGCCACCTTCAACGGCCGCACCTGGACTTCGTCCGATATCAACGGCTTCAGGAAGACGATGTTCAACTCCATCAACATCGCCGCATTTCTCCAGAACGGGCGCATCTATGAGGGGATCGCATTGTCGATGACCGGCATCAACAGCACCGGCACCTACAGATTCAAGCCTGGGACCTGCGCCGCGCAGATGTCGGTGAACGATACATCCTACGCCACCGGGCTGGCCGAGGGGAAAGACTATGGCACGCTGAAGATCACCACACTCACGAGCGATCGCATCACCGGGACATTCGATCTCATCGTCTACCCGAAAGCCGATGTGACCCTTCAGCCGATGACCGTCAGCAAGGGGAGCTTCAACGTAACGCTGAAGGAATAAGAGGAAGAAATACAATGGAGGAGTGGGTATCCTCCGCTCCTCCAGTCGCGCGCACGCCATCGTTCTTCTTTGCGTCTCTGCGGCTTTGCGTGATGCATTCATCCGTCCGGGATACATCTCTCTGCCATCCAATCCAAAATCAAAAATCTCTCCCCCTCCTCTTCGCACGAACGTTCATCGGGCCGAATACGTTTCCCCGCCATCCAATCGAAAATCCAAAATCGTCAATCGAGAATCTCTCCCCCTCCTCTTTGCAGTAGCATTCATTGGACCCGATACGCTTCCCCGCCATCCAATCGAAAATCCAAAATCGTCAATCGAAAATCCCCCTACCCTCCTCCCGCGCCGCCGCTGCTCCCCCCCTTGGTGTCGGATTTCTCCTGCTTGTGCGTTTCCATCCTCGGCGTAGTGCCGAAATTATAGCTTACGTTCAGCCCTATGTAGCGCGACGGCCGGTTGTAGACCGATTTGGAATAGAACTCCGGCGTATCGTACTCATTTCTCGCCTTCTGCATATTGAATGGATCATTCAGGCGGAGCGATATACTCAATTTATTTTCGAGCATGCGCTGCCGCAGCGAGAAGTTCATGAAGGTATAATTCCCCGCACGCACCGCCCCCACCACCGATGGGTTCATCACGAACACAGTCGTGGCGAACGTCAGATTCTCTACCGGGTCAACGCTCAACGAGAGATTACCCGAATATCCCGACGCGGCACTATAAACATCGCCCGGAACGTCGCTGCCACGGTTCACTTTCCTGTAAAGATTCGCCGACGCTCTGAAATTCAGCCACTTCAACGGGCGCAGCGCCAGCGACATCTCCGAACCGATGGAATAGGCGCCGTTGAAATTCTCATAGGTCGAATAATTCACGCTGCCGATAAGCTGCTGGCTGTTCTCGATGCTGCCGTCGGTGGTGGAATAATAGGGTGCCACCGATATCATATTCCCGGCCCCCCAGAACGTATTATAGTTCAGCTCGAACGTCTGGGTGAACTCCGGATCGAGATCGGGATTGCCCGATTGTTCAAAAAAATCATTCCACTTGACGCGCACCGGATTCAGCGCGTAGATATCCGGCAGCGCCACGCTCCGGCGATAGCTGAATGTAAGGCTGTGCTCAGGGGTGATGTTGTAGGCGATGGAGCCGCTCGGGAAGAAGTTGGAATAGCCAAGCGAGATAAGGGATACCCCGGAGGCATATTCGGCCGATATATTCGCCCGCTCGAATCGTATCCCGGCCTGGAAGCTCAGATCCGTGAATACTCTGTAGCTGGCATTGGCATACAGAGCATAGACCGCATTATCGGGGAGATAATGACTGGATTGCAGCGTATCGGGCACGAACTCGCCGGTGATGCGGTCTCGATTGCTGACGGTGGTATTGTTGTCGAGCATATTGATCTCGCTCTTCCCTCCGAGTGAAAGATTGAAGCTCTCGCTCAGCGCATTGTCATACGTCAGCGTGGAGATGATCGTCGCGTTCGATTGATCGTACGTACTGTACCGTCCGGCGCTTCTATCCCCATCCAGCGTCCCGTCGGCCCAGTAATACATGCTTCTGTAATTGCTTCCCCCCTCGCTATTGTTGCCGTTGTAGCTTATATCCAGATTGATCTTGTGATCGGGGCTGAACGTATGCCGCATCAGAAGCGAGGCGCTGTTATACCCGCCGCCGTTCCATCCGTCACCCGCCGGCATGCTGGTATCGTATGACCGGATCACCTCGTCACCGTCCGCGTTAAAGAACAGGTTACTGCCGATACTGCCGTAATTGGATGACCAGTAATTAAGATTGAAGGAAAGAGAGAGAAGATCCTTTTCCGTGATTTTATAATCCAGCTGCCCATAGCCGAAATATCCATTGGTCACCGATTCATTCGTGGCCCTTCCCTCGTTGCGGTGTTCATTGCTGTCAAGGTAGTTCACCCGGAGCGTGGTGCTCGATCCGCTGTAATCCCCCCTGTTCATTCCGCCCCCCAGCGAAGCGTTCACATCGCTACCGTTGTAATAAAGCCCTCCGCTGCCGTTACCTCCGGGACGGGAATCGCCGGCAAGGCTCACATTGCCGCCGAACATATCCCCCATCGTCCGCCTGGTGACGATATTGATAATGCCCCCTGAATATTTGGCATCGAACTGGGCGCCGGGATTGGTTCGTATCTCGATATCCTTCACGGTATTTGCCGGCAGAGATTGCAGAAATTTATTCCGCTGCTCGGCCGGCATCGTCAGGGGACGGTCGTTCATCATGATCGTGACATTATCATCACCCCGCAGCGAGACCTTCCCCTCCTGATCCACATCCACCGACGGGATCTGCCCCAGAAGCTCGCTGACGTTGGTGGCGGTATAGGAGGGATTATCCTCTACCGCGTACACCGTCTTATCGGCCATCACCACAACCTGTTCGCGCGGGGCCGTCACCCGCACCTCATCGATGGGGATCGCTCCCTGCCGGAGCGTCACATCACCGAGATCCAGATTTTCCGTTCCTGCCGGGAGCACGATATCCCCGGCGGTATGTTTTTCATATCCCACATACATCACCTCCAGCCTGTACCGCCGTCCGGCAATCACATCCCGGATGGAAAAACGCCCGTCGCCGCCGGTGATATCGCCCAGCGCCTTCGCCGAGGAATCGGCCATATCGCGGAGTACGGCCGTGGCGGCTTTCAGCGGGGTTCCGCTGCCGCCATCCATCACCCGGCCGCTTACGGTCCCCCTCTGCTGGCCGAGCGCTAGCGATGGAAGAAGAACAAGGGCAATGAATGCCGCTGCGGAGCCCGGAATGAAACGTCCGAAGAGAAGGAGCGATGAAAAATTCATGATATCTCCAGGGGCGAATAAAAATGATCGACTACGATGGGGACGGGTGAAAGAACCTGATGATAACCGGACAAAGGGGTCATGTTCCGCCGTAGCGCTGTTGCAAGGGCAATGTCTTATGGCCGGCAATACGCGTTGTATATGGATCTGCCTGACTGATGTGCGATGTCCAGTTGATCATCTCTTATTCCTCTTATCCAATACCGTTATCCGGACAATGCCTCCATTCAACGATATACGGAATCCGTGCGAGACTGTAAAGACGCATCCCCCGGAGGGATGTTCCCGTCATCCTTATAACGTATATGCAATCAAAGGATCACCATGCAGAAGAGAAACATTTCCGTGGCGTCCGTATTCATGGCGATGATGATCGCTCTGGCGGCAATGGTTACCATAGGCTCCGGTGAGCTGCGTGCGCAGTGCAACACCTACCAGGTTACCAATACCGCATTATGTGCGGTACGGATCGTGGTAGGCCCCACCACCACGCCGACAGTTTATATAGTCCCGGCCGGTGCTTCCATTTCGATTACTCCTCCCCCCGGGGCCTCGTTTCTCGGCATTATCAATGCCTGCGGCAGCATCACATCGTTCACCAACAGCTGCACAACGTCGGTGTTCAGCGATTTCGGCTGCTGCGTGTTCGCCTGCCTGAACACGGCCGCCTGCACCATTACGATCACCCCGGCACCATCCCCCTGCCGCTGCTGATTGGAGATCCGGCATACGCTATCACAGAGGAGAGGGTTATCCCTCTCCTTTTTTTGTGGGCTCCCGGACCGGATCTCATATCCGGGCTGCATTATCTCTGCCGGTTACCGTGCCTGGGGCCACGATTTCACGGGCGAGGAACATGGGGAAGGATAGGAGCGAATCACCTATTTTGCTCCACGCGTACCAGCCGGGCAGTACATCTATTCTCATCGAACGCAATGAACGACACGATATCCATCGCACCGGGGATGCTGCGGGGCATGCTCCGTTTCTATTCCCCTCTCATCTCCGATACCATGGAACGTCTCGGCATCCCGACCGGAGCGCTCCCCTTCCAGATCCAGTCCATCATTGCCGATCCATCGATCAGAGTGTGCGGGCTCGCATTTCCCTGCCGTGTGGTCCCCACCGATGAGTATGTGGAGATCAACACGCTGCTGGAGATGGTGGACGCCATACCGCCGGATGCATTCGTGCTGGTTGCGGCCGAGGCGCCGGTGGATGCGGCCCTCTGGGGAGGAATGATGAGCACCCGCGCACAGGCCCGCGGAGCGGTGGCCGCGGCGGTGAACGGCGGGGTGCGGGATATCGAGCAGATCGCCTCGCTCGGTTTTCCCGTGTTCGGCGAATATCGCTGCATCAAGGATATCCGCCGCAGAGGATATATGGCCGCCTATGATGTTCCGGTAACCATCGGCGGAGTGGAGGTGCGGCCGGGAGATATCATTTTTGGCGATGCGAATGGAGTGATTGCGATTCAGCGCGATACCTTCGCCGGAATTTATGCCGAACTGGAACGAGCCTACTCCGAGGAATCGGCCACGCAGCAGGGATTGATGCGGGGAGGAGGAGCACAGGATCTGTTTGAACAGTATGGAAGGTTTTAATCGGGGAGAGTAGTTAGTGCTTGGTTTTTGGTTCTTAGTTTTTAGTGCTTAGTAAAAGAAAGGGACTGGGTGGGTGTTAGCAGATAACAGGTAGCAGCAGGGAGAGTGATGGGGAAAAGGAATATCTGCTGGCTATTTTCGCTTATGAACTTATGGCTTCGGAATGTAGGACTCCAGATTCTCTGACCCCAGATTCCCGGTCCCGGCCCCGGATTTTTTTTCACAATCGTCATGTCGTTCACTCTTCGCGGGCGGCTTGCACCAAGCCCCACCGGATATCTGCATATCGGAAATGCACGATCGTTTCTGCTGGCGTGGCTGCAGATGCGAGCGCTCGGCGGTGAGATTATCCTCCGGATCGAGGATCTGGACAAGGCCCGCGCGGTACCCGGTGCCAGTCGCGGGATCGTGGAGGATCTGACGTGGCTTGGCATTGATTGGGATAATGATCTGGCACCGGAATATTTCCAGTCGAACAGGTTTGCGCGCTATCAGTATGCGGTACGGGAACTGTGCCGGCAGGGACTGGCCTACGAATGCTTCTGCTCGCGAAAGGAATTGCGGGAGATAGCCAGCGCCCCGCACGAGCCCGTCTCGCGATACCCCGGTTACTGCCGCGATTTTCAGGAACATCACCGTGCGGCACTTCGTCCCAGGAAGGAACCGGCAAGGCGTTTTCGTGTGGAGCGGGGGACGGTCGTTGCCTTTACCGATGGCATCGCCGGCCCGCAGTGCGATGATCTGTACGAGACGACGGGGGATTTTATTATCGCACGGGCCGACGGCGTGCCCAGCTATCAGCTTGCGGTGGTGCTGGATGATCTTGCGATGGGAATAACCCATGTGCTCCGTGGCGATGATCTGCTCTCCTCCACCGGCCGCCAGATCCTGCTGTTCACGACGTTCGGCGGCACACCTCCCTCCTATTCCCACGTCCCGCTGATCCTGGCCCCGAACGGAACCCGCCTGGCGAAACGCCATGGCTCGGTCTCGATAGCCGAACTCCGCGCGGCCGGCCGCACACCGGAATCGCTCGTGGGCTGGCTTGCATGGAGCTGCGGCCTGCTCCCGTCACCACAGCCCTGCAAGGCGGCGGAATTGATCGGGAATTTTGCGCTGGAGAAAATAAAGGGGCAGCCGGGGGGTATGGAACCGTTGATTCCGGGACCGGACGCGGGAAGAATCTGGGAGTAATGCATACGGTAACGATTGGATCTCATAAACAGATCCAGAGGCAATACTCAGAAAGTGCGAAAAATCCCGGCCGGTGTGCCAAGCGAATCCCCCAGCGATATATTCATCACGGAAATCCCCCGCCCTGCACTCCAAACTACCTCCCCTCCGGCTCCTGGACCACCCGGGCATCTTCCAATCTGATCCCCCGCACGACCGGGACTATCAACGCCACCATCCCGCACACTCCGCCCAGCACCCCGCCGTACAGAAGCGTATTGAGCGGTCCCACGGCCTCGCTGATAAATCCCGTAAGACCAGCCGATACGGCGGTGACGCCATACACCGCGATATCGATATACCCGAAGGCGCGGCCGAGCAGCGGCTGCGGCACCAGACGCTGAATGATGGTGGCACGCGAGACGACGATCAATGGAATGGCGAGCGCATGAATGAACGTGGCGCCATAGAGCATCGGGAGCGTGCTGGCCGGAGCATAGAGCAGAAAGGTGAAGCCATCGAAGAGGAGCCCCACGCCCCACAGCAATCCCACCGAGCGGATCGCCGAGAAGCGATGCAGCACAAGGCCGGTGATCGTCATGCCGAGCGCATACATCAGCTCCACGATAGCGAAATCCGCAAGCGTTCCCCCGTACACCTGTTTTACCAGCAGCGGCGTCCCCACGATCGCCGGTCCCATCAGAAAGAAATTATTTATCAGAGTGAGGATGAAAATCGCTCGCACCCCTTTGTTCTCCATCACCGTCCGCAGTCCGAGCGACGCCTCGCTGCGAAGCTCGGCCAGATCGATCCGGCGGCGGTCGCCGGAGGCCAGCCCGGTACGGATAAAGAAGATGCAGGCGAAGGAGATGGCGTAGGTGGCGGCGTTTGCCGACAGCAGGGTGACCGGTCCCCCCTGTCCCGCACCGAACGCGGCGAAGATCGGCCCGGCGATGGCGGCGAACTGCCGTGACGACTGCATCACCGCGTTTACCCCGAACAGCTTCGCCGGATCATCCACCAGCAGGGGGAGCGCCGAATTATACGCGGGATTGAAAAAGGTGGTGAGGGTGGTCACGAACATCACCGTTGCCCCGGCGTAGGCAAGGCCCAGCAGACCGGAATACGCCGCAACCGGCAGCAGCAGCAACGCCAGCGCCCTGCCGCCATCGGCCACCAGCATCACCCGCCGGCGGTCGCGCCGGTCCACATACACCCCTGCGGCCAGCCCGAAGATGATGATCGGGATATAGGCCACAAGCTGGAATGTGCCCACCGCAGCATCGGAACCGGTGAGATCTATCGCTAGGAACAGAAACCCCATGAACGCAAGCGAGTCGCCGAAACCGGAGGCCAGCTGCCCGATCCACAGAAGGAGAAGATCGCGCCTGCCGAGGAAATACCGCTCGAAGAGGCGGGACATGAGAGAGAAGTTAGTAGTAGATGGCAGGAGTCAAGCACGTACCGATATGGTTTCCGGGACGGGATGCGTTGTCGCGGAGTTGCACTCCGCGACGCGTGCAGGCACCGAGGCGGGCGGAGCCGAACATCCGAGCGAACGGGTCCCGTTGTTCACCTGCCATTCAGCGCTCACGGCAGGTTCGAGACTTCTCCCTGGGCGTCATCCTCGTCGCTGCCGATGGAGCTTTCCGGATCGGACTGGCCGGAGATGGTGACATCCACCGCCGCTCCCTGCGCAACCTGGGCATACGGGGAGACTCCCTGTTCGATCACCGTATTCTTGATATAGGTGGGATCTTCCTTGTAGCGGACCACGCCGAGCACCAGACCGGCGTTGGCAAGCCGGACACGCGCCTGCTCCAGATCGAGCGACAGAAGGTTCGGCATCATCGTGAAGCGGGTGCTGGGGCCGCGGCTTATCATCACGTCCACCACGGTGCCGGGGCGTGCCCCCACCTTGGCCGGGATGCTCTGGGCATAGATAAGATCCTTCATGATCGTATCGTTATGCTCGTAGGTGACCTCGCCCAGATCGAACCCGTTGCGCATCAGGTTGATGCGCCCTTCGCGCAGCGGCATTCCCACCAGATCGATCATCGGCATCATCTCGGTGCCACGGCTGAGGGTAAGATAGATGCGGCGTCCCTCCTTGGTCTGCTGTCCGCCATAGGGGAGCTGCATGATGACCGTGCCGGCCGGGTGGCGCTCGTCGAACCGCGGCTCCCCCTTCTTCACCTCGAAGCCGAGCTTGTCCAGCCGCTTCTCCGCCTCGGCGTAGGTCATCCCCACCACGTTCGGCACCTCCTCCACCGCCCCCAGCTTCACATACCAGGGCATGACCACCTTGTCCAGCAGGACCAGCAGGAGGAACATGACCACCGTGGTCAGAAGCAGGTATTTGACCAGCGTTCCCCATCCCACGCGGCTGTCGCGCAGGCGGCCGGGACGCTCGCCGCCATCCTTTACAAGATCCGTATCCTGATGCCTCACCGATTCGGTCATGGTATCGATCTGATTGCTGTCCTGATAACGTTCGTTCATCGTTTCCGGCTGTTCTCATCTTCTGGCACGCCTCACGGCAGGATCGTTACGCCGCCGCGCACCGCAGCCATACGAAACAGTTCCGGGGAATGCCAGTTCGAAACGAGCCTTAAACATACAGAATCTCCCGATATCGGAGGAGAGAACCCCTAATTCGGGTCATTTTCACAATATCCGCCCGGTTGATACGGTTTTGAAGGGGCACTGCCGCAGAAAGCGCCGCAGGAACGAACCTCCCTCTCCGGCTCGCCAGATGGTATGGCGGGCAAAGGAGCATCCGGATTCGCGGAACGCCGATTGCAGGGGGTTGGTTATGCCAGAGTAGTGGCCGGCCGCATCAAGTTCCGGCAATCGGATAGGAGCCGGCGTACAGACCGGCGAAGTTTGTATCTTCCTCAAAGCGCCGCGGGTGCGGCGCCGACAACTGTTCGTTTGACAAGCATGAACGCGAAGAGACTCCGTGCGATCATCGAACTCGGCGAGACCGATACCGTCGAGTTCAAACGTAAGTTCTCAGGCTTTGAAAAGATCGCCAAGGAGATGATCGCGCTGGCGAATACACGCGGCGGCTTCATCCTGGTGGGAGTTGACGACGACGGGCGCATCGTCGGTGTCGATAGCGAGAAGTCGGAGATCGACCTGCTCTCATCCTCTGCCGAATTCTACAGCGATCCTCCTATCGAGACCGATATCGAGGTGATCGAGATAGAGGGGGTGGATGTGATCGTGGTGCGTATTCCCGAAAGCAGAACAAAGCCCCACCGGCTCATCTATTCCCCATCGGAAAGCAACGGCACGCACGATCCCCGCGACACCCGTGTGTACATACGCCAGGGGGAGAAGAGCGTGATGGCGAGCAAGGAGGTGGTGCGGGTGCTGGCGGCATCGCAGAACGATGCCGCGCCGCTGGTGCTGGAGATAGGCGATATCGAACGTGCGCTCTTCGCCCATCTGGAACGGCACGAGCGGATAACGCTTCGCGAGTTCCGCCATATCGTCAATATCTCCGAACGCCGCGCCTCCCGCAGCCTGGTACGCCTGGTCCGCGCAGGGCTTATCCGCCTGTTCACCGGCCAGGGAGAGGATTATTATACGCTGGCGTAGAGCAGAGAGAGTCCGTGCTCAGTGCGCGGGCCGCGCCCGCTGTCCGTGGCCGTTGTTCCTGCAACTCCAGGGTTATCAGGATGTTCGGCTCCAACCGCACCCGGCCTTCTCTCCCGATCGAAAATCGTCACAGCATCATCTTGATGCCGGCCAGCAGTATCACGGCGCCGATCAGCAGTTCCAGCGTCGAATCCTTGGCGCGGCGGCTCAGGCGGATGCCGAGCAGTGTGCCCGCGGCCGCACCGGCCATGCCCGCAACCGCCGGAAGCCATAGTTCCGCATAGAGCATCCCCTCCATTCCATACCCTGCAACCCTAGCCAGCGCGGTGATGCTTCCGAGCACTCCCCCCGTGGCGGCGATCTCCCGCACCGGCATCGCCGATGAGGCCAGCGCCCCCACCTGAAGCGGCCCGTGCCCCGCCCCCAGCATGCTCCCCACCACCCCCGAGATCACCCCTACCAGCGGAAAGGCCCAGCTTTTAAGCCCTCCCGGCGATGGAATCTCCATATAAAGACGGAGGATGTAATACAGGCCGAACAGCGAGAGCACCACACCGATGGCCGTCTGCAACAGGCGCGGATCGATGGCGTTGAGAAGATTGGCGCCCAGGATCGCCCCCGGCACGATGCCGAGCGCGAACAGCCCCGCCGCCCGCCAGTTCACCTGCTCCCGCAGCAGCACCAGCCTGGGGATGTTCCAGCCGAGCGGGATCAGCGCGGCCAGCAGCACGGCATCCTTGCTCCCCACCAGCAGCACCAGCACCGGTAGCAGAAGCAGCCCGCCGGCAAATCCCACAACCGTATCGAGCGCTCCGGCGATGAGCGAGACAAGCACGATCTCGAAATAGAGTAGCATCGGATAGCTGGTCCAGGAGTCTGGGAATGTTCGATTGACGATTGGAGGGGAAGTCCGCGGCCGGTAATCCGCCGCCATTGCACGGCGAGCCCATGCTATGCCGGGGATTGACCGGCTCTAGAGCGGATTTCACTATGGTTAATCTGTCGTGGCCCCCGTAGGGGGCACCTGTCTGTAGAAAAGGCGCCCGGATGTTCTCCGGAAGCTCCGTAGGAGCGGCCCATTCTTCCTGGTCTGAAAAGGCTTAACTCAATTGAAATCCGCTCTAAGGGCTACAGACGGCCCAGGGGGCATCCCAAGAACTGCGCTCCACCACTTACCTCAACGTCTTCACCGCCGCCTCGCGCTGCCAGAGATCGTACATCTCCTGGAACAGCCGGGACGACAGGGAGACCTTGTAGGGGGTCGGGTTGAGGGTGCGGCGATGATCGGCGCGAATCCCCTTCTGCAACTGCCGGGAACGCTCGCGGATCGCCTCCAGCCCATCCTCCGCAATCAGGCTCTTCCCCCCCTCGAACACCTTTTCATGCAGAAGCTGCACGGAGCTTGGAACGATCCGCACACGCTGCTCCGGCACGAACGGATGGCGGCAGAGATAGGGCTCTCCCACCTTCGGGGGCTCCTCATCCCGGGACGCCATCACATCGGCAAGGTAATGCCCCTCCTGCCCGGCCAGGCGATACGTGCGCTTCCGTCCGGGAACAGTCACCTTCGCCGGGTCCTGCGAGATCTTTATCCGAGGCTCCCCATCCAGCTCCACCAGCTTGTAGACTCCCCCCAGTGCCGGCTCCGACTCGGCGGTCACCAGATTGGTTCCCACCCCGTAGGAATCGATCATGGCGCCATGGGAGAGAAGCGAGGTAAGCACCTGCTCGTTGATAGAGTTGCTCGCCACGATCCGGGTGCCGGCGAACCCGGCCTCATCAAGCATACGGCGCGATTCCCGGCTCAGGTAGGCAAGGTCACCGCTATCCAGCCGGATGCCGAGCGGCGCATGCCCCAGCTCGCGGAGGATCTTGAACGTTCTGATGGCGTTCGGCAGCCCGCTCTGAAGCGTATCGTAGGTATCCACCAGCAGCAGCGTTCCGCCTGGAAACGACCGGGCGTAGGCGAGAAATGCCGCCAGCTCCCCCTCGTTCGTCTCCAGCCCATCCTCGGCGCGGAAGCGCTCCAGCAGCTCGGTCACGTCGCGCTCGGCGCCCGATGCATCAGCTATCAGAAGCAGGTCCGGGGTCACCTCCATGAAC
Source organism: Candidatus Kapaibacteriota bacterium (assembly GCA_048594725.1). GTDB lineage: Bacteria > Bacteroidota > Ignavibacteria > OLB7 > OLB7 > JAFDZV01. The sequence continues at coordinate 720 of JBMDXA010000051.1, read as the reverse complement.
GACTGCACGAAGGCATGGGCATGGGTTCCGGAGATCGGCAGCCCCATCATCTTGCCGGCCAGCACATTGCTGGTGGCATCGAACCCGCCGATGATCGCCGCGCGCGTGGCGGTCATGCCGCCATCCGGCCCTTGGGCGCGGCGCAGGCCGAACTCCATCATCAGCGCATTCTCTCCTGCCACATAGCGCATGCGCGCGGCATTGGTGGCGATAAGCGTGGAGAAGTTGATGAGGTTCAGCAGCGTGGTTTCCACAAGCTGGGCCACTGCCAGCGGCCCCTCCACCCAGAGGAGCGGCACGCGCGGGAACGCCGGGTCCCCCTCGCGCAGCGAATGCACGGTCAGCTCCGAGGCATCGATGGAGCCGAGCCAGTCCCAGAACTCCGGCTCGGCATGCCGCAACGCGGGCACCGACCGCAGGTAGGCGATATCATCGCTGCTGAAACGATAGCTCTCCAGATAGGCCAGGGCCTCGCGAAGTCCGGCGAAGATCGTGTATTCCCCGCCAAAGGGGTTCCGCCGGAAGAAGAGTTCGAAGACGGCCGGCTTCCGGTGCAACCCGTTGCGCCAGTAGCTGTAGGCCATCGTAATCTGATAGAGATCGGTAAGAAGGGGCTGGACGAGGGAATTGGTCGGCTGCATGTTCGGGGTAGATTTGCTGGGGATCGGGAAGGGGCATGCGCGCTGCGGCGCACGATCCCGGCACCGCGAAGCCGGTAGC